>DATAZS010000242.1:0-4335 GCA_036271915.1 Polyangia bacterium | reverse complement strand
CGTCGCGCCAGCCCGCGGTGGCCAGGATCTCGCGCACCGTCGTCGGGTCCGCCATGGAGAAGGGGCCGGGGCCGCAGTTCGGCACGTGGTCGGGCGGAGGAGGCAAGTGGGCGCGCGCGATCCGCTTCGGCAGCGACGCCCACTCGTTCTCGTCGGTGCGCCGCCAGACGAGCATGAGCAACCGACCCGCGGGCCGCATCGCCGCGCGCAGGTTTCGGAGCGCGGCGACGGGACCCTGGAAGAACATCGTGCCGAAGCGCGAGAAGCAGACGTCGAACGTCGGCTCGAAGCGCTCGACCTGCGCGTCGGCATTTTGGAAGCGCACGTTCTCGAGGCCGGCCGCGCGCACGTCGTCACGCGCGACGGCGAGGAAGGGCTCGCAAACGTCGATGCCCAGCACGGCGCCGCGTGGGCCCACGGCGCGCCCGAGCTCGATGCTCGTCTCGCCGAAGCCGCAGCCGACGTCAAGGACGCGCTCGCCCGCGGCGACCGGGTGACGCCGCAGCGCGATCTCGCCGTGCGCGCCGAGGCCGTCGACCATGACCTTGCGAAAGCGCACGAACTTCGGAACCAGCACGTCGTTCCACACGGCGATGTGCTCGGCGTTGGGCGCCGCCGCTCCCTCCCCATCCCTCGTCGTCATGCGCGAACGTTAGCGCGGCCACGCGCAAATTGCGCGCGATCAGGGGCGAACGTGGACACACAACATAGAAGGGGGCGCGTGCGGGCGCGTTGGTTACACTGTGCCGGTGTCAGAACCAACGGCCGCGACAGTAGCGAAGACGGAACCAGAGCGACGACCGCACGGACCGAGGCGCGGTGGCCGCGGTCGCTTCCTGGTCATGGTGCTGGTGATCGCGTTCGGCTTGCAGGCGCCGTTGCTCTGGTCGCTCAGCCGACTCCTCGGTCATCCGGGCGCGACGATCGCGATCGCAGCCCTTTTGACGGGCGGCTTCCTGTCGGGCCTCTTCGATCGCGCGACGTTCGGCGCGCCCGGCCCGCTGCGGCTCTACCTCGTGCAGTGGCCGTTCTTCATCTATTGGACGGCCGCCATGTTCTTCGCGCTGCTGACGCCGATCGCGCTCGCGGTCGCCGCGCTCCCGCGCGTCTCGATCGACGGCGCGCTCACCGTGGGCTTGGCGGTCGCCGTAGCGTTGACGGCGGCCTCGTTCATCCACCGCACGCGCGTGATTCATCGCGACGTCACAATCGCGTCGTTGCCGGCTGCCTTCGACGGTTACCGCATCGTCCAGCTCACCGACCTTCACTGCGGCCCCTTCGCGAGCCGCCGCCGCATCGACGCGTGGGTCGCGCGCGCGAACCGCCTCGAGGCCGACCTCGTCGCCGTCACGGGCGATCTCATCGCAAGTGGCGCGACCTTCGTTCCCGTCGTGACGCGCTCGCTCGGCGCGCTCACGGGCCGCGACGGCGTGTTCGCCTGCATGGGCAACCACGACTACTTCACCGAGGGCGAAGCGGTCGCGACCGGCCTCACCGCCGCAGGGCTCAAGGTCCTGCGCAACGAGGGCATCGAGATCGCACGCGCGGGCGCGCGCATCTTCCTCGCGGGCGTCGATGACACGTGGACGGGCCGCGACGATCTCGCGGGCGCGCTCGCGGCGCGCCCAGCCGGAATGCCGGCCGTGCTGCTCGCGCACGATCCGGTGCTGTTCCCCGACGCGGCCGCGCGCGGCGTCGACCTGACAATCTCAGGCCACACGCACGGCGGTCAGCTCGGCGTCCCGTTCTTCGCCGAGCGCTGGAACCTCGCGCGCGTCATGACGCGCTTCACGAGCGGCTTCTACCGCTTGGGCGCGTCGACGCTCTTCGTGAGCCACGGTCTGGGGACGACGGGCGTCCCCATCCGCATGCTCGTCCCGTCCGAGATCGCCGTGCTGACGCTGCGGCGCGCTTGAACGGGACGACCGGCGCTACGGGCTCGTGAGCGTCGTCGCCCAGGACTGAACGCAGGCGAACTCGGACGTCGAGAGCCGCGCGAAGAGCTGCGGCATCGGATCGCCGCAAGGTGGCGTCGTCATCTGTGGATTGATCTTGTCGAGGAAGAAGCCCGTCGCAGGTTTGCTACCGGCGTTGAGGTACTTGAAGCCCATGCCTCCGCACTTCGTCATGTAGTTCGCGGCTCCCGCGCCGGTCGTCGGCCCCATGCCCACGAGCTTCGTCTGCCAACCAACCGACGCCAGGTCGAGTCCTGCCGCCGAGCCGCTGGCATCGTGGCATGCGAGGGCCGTCGTGCAGTTGTGATTTGCCGTCGAGCCCGTGAAAATCGTGTTCACTTGATCCAGCGTGCAGGCCGCTCCGCCCGCGCCTCCTCCGGAACCAGCCGTCCCCGTCCCATCACTCCCGCCGCTCGCACACCCCGTCGCGCCGACGGAGAGCGATACCACAGCCATCAAAACACGAACATTTTGCGAGAGATTGGACAGGTGCTTCATAAGTTCCTCCTCCGCCGTCGATACCACAGGTTCGCTTCGACGCAAAAGGGCATTGATCACGTAGGGATCAGCCGAACGTCCCGCCGTTCCAGCCCCACAGGTAGTCCACCGCATCAGCGAAATCGATGTACACGCGATCACGCGGCACACCGAGAGCCTTCTCGAGTTGCGCGCACAGGCCGTCCGACAGCGCGCTCGTCTCGGCAGGCTGCATCTTTCCGATGTTCTTGACGACGACGAACGCGGTCGGCGCCGAGGTGCCCGCGAAGGTCATGGCGACGCCGGGGACCAGGCAGGTCAGGACCCATCGCTCGGGTTTGCCGAAGTGCGACGCGAGGAGACGTGAGCAGTCGGCGAGCAGCGCTTGCTGAACGGACGACGCGGCGGCCGGTACGTTCGTGAACACCTGACAAAGGGGCATGTGTTCTACGATCGCACGAACCGCCGCGTCCGATTCGACTATCGCGCCGTCAGCCGGCCGCGTCGTCAGAGCGTGTTCAGATAGGCGATGAGGTCGTCGATCTGGCCCGACTTCAGCCGCGACGTCACGCCGTGCTTGTCGCCGCCGCCGCACGCGCCGAACCGATCGCGCAGCGTCGCCGCGCAGCCGTTGTGCATGAATGGTCCGCGCGTGCCGATGCCGACGAGCGACGGCACCTGGAACTGGCCGCCGGTCCCCACATCCAGGGTCTGGTTGTTCGTGAGGCTCGGACCGTTGTGGCAGGTCGCGCACGCGGCGCCCTGCGGATCTTGAAAGAGCGCCTGCCCGCGCGCGACGGCCGCGAGGTCCGTCGGTGGCGTGCGCGTGCGCCGCGGCTGCGCGTCGAGCCAGGTCAACGTCGCCGCCGTCTGATCGGACGTCATCTGCGGACCGGACATGCGCCCAACGAATACGTCGCTCACGAGCTGAGGGAAGTCCTTCTCGTCGCCGCCCCAGTGGAAGGGCTCCGTGCCCTTGAGGCCGACCTGCAGCGACTGCGTGCGCCGCGTCCCCTCACAAGCGAAGGTCCACGTGCGGCCGTCCTCCGTCCCCTCGGCGTGGCACGAGGCGCACGCGATGAAGCCGCCCGCGTTGGCATGAAACAGATCGTGGCCCGTGTCAGAGCGGCTCGTCGTCGACAGGACGATGGGCGCACCGCCCGGGATCTCGAGTTGCGCGGGCTCGCGCGTCTGCACGATGACCCTGCTGTCGCCCGCGAACGCGACGGCGATCGGCTGGCCCGTAACGTCCGGAACCGAGGTCGACGTCGCCGCGGCGTTCGAAATCACCGCTCCGCCGCAAGAGTCGGGGAATACCGGCGAGGAGATGCCCGAGTCGGGAGGTGAGCTCGCGGTGCCAGCGTCGGGCGATCCCGGATTGGTGCTGGCGCTTCCGGCGTCGACGCCATCCGGGAAAGGTTCGGTCCCCCCCGCATCCACCGCGACGCCTGCGCCCGCCGCGCCCGTGCCGCCCGCGACGCCCATCTCGAACGCGGGACCGCCCGCGGTGTTGAGGGGCAGGCACGGGCCGTGTTGACCGTCGCTCGCGCATCCGACCACCGGGTCGTTCGCGGCCGTCATATCGGTCACGAAGAGGCGCGGGAGCCGCGCCGGGCTGCCGTCGGCCTCGCTGTTCGTGGCGTTGCCGGCGGCGATGACCGCGACCTTCGCTCCGTCGGACGACAAGGCCATGTCGACGGGAAGCACCATGCCCGCCATGGCGGGGCCCGTCTGAGGCGTGTCCTGACCCGGGGCCACCGTCGTCACGGCAGTCTGGACGATGGCGTCGCACGGGCCGAACCCGCTGTAGCCGCCGGCAGTGGGCTCGACGGTGTCCATGAGCCCGCGCTGGTGCAACATCACGACGCCGCCCGCGGGCATCGCCATCGCGCGCCAGACGGTC
>DATAZS010000241.1:0-3817 GCA_036271915.1 Polyangia bacterium | reverse complement strand
AGGTCGATCACTTCCTCGGCACCGACGAGGTGGGCGCCATCAACGACGCCATCGGCGGCGCGGGGCGCCGCGTGCGCGTCGCCGAGACGCCGCGCTTCCTCTACGACGACATCGCGCCGCGGCTGCCGTCGATGGCGACGCACACGGCCTACGTGAAGATCGCCGAGGGCTGCGATCGCCCGTGCGCGTTCTGCATCATCCCCAAGCTGCGCGGCCCGCAGCGCAGCCGCGATCCCGAGTCCGTCGTGCGCGAGGCGCGCGCGCTCGCGGCCGCCGGCACGAAGGAGATCTGCCTCGTCGCGCAGGATCTCACGACCTACGGGACCGATCTTCCGAACGCCAAAGATCCGGGCGCGCCGAATCTGGCGTCGCTGCTGCGCGGGCTCGGCGGCGTCGAGGGCGTGCGCTGGTTCCGCCTGCACTACGCGTATCCAACGGCGTGCACGAACGAGCTGCTCGACGTCATGGCGAGCGAGGCGCGCGTCGCGAAGTACCTCGATGTCCCGATCCAGCACGTCGACACGGGCGTGCTCAAGGCCATGCGCCGCGGCTACGGCGAGAAGCAGGTGCGCGACCTGTGCGAGCGCGTGCGCGCGCGCGTGCCGGGCGTCACGCTGCGGACGACGTTCATCGTCGGCCACCCGGGCGAGACCGAAGCCTCGTTCCAAAGCCTGTGCGACTTCGTGCGCGAGGCCGACCTCGATCGCGTGGGCGTCTTCAACTACTCGCGCGAGGACGGGACCGTCGCGGCGCTGCTGCCGAAGCGCGTGCCGCAAAAAGAGGTCGACGCGCGCCGCCGCGAGCTGCTGCGCATCCAGCGCGACGTCTCGAAGAAGAAGCTGCGCGCGTGGCGCGGCCGCTCGCTCGAGGTCCTCGTCGAGGGCGCGTCCGACGAGTCTGAGTATTTACTCATGGGCCGCCACGAAGGTCAGGCGCCCGAGATCGACGGTCAGGTGTACCTGTCGTTCCCCGAAGGCGCGGACGGACAGGCGGCGCCGCCCGCGGGCACGATCGTGCGCGCGCACGTCACGCACTCGGCGGAGTACGATCTCGCGGCCGAGATCGCCGCCTGAGCGCGCGAACGGACTCTGCGCCGATGTGCGCCGTCGGCCTTCACCGCCGCTGAAGTCGGCGCTCTTCGCGATCGCACCGCTCTCATTTTTTTGAGGGCCACGCGCGAGCCCGCGAGAAAAACCGCGGGAAAAACACGCGCAGATCGCGCCGTTTCCTGATCGCTCACGGCACACCGGATGCACAATGGGGAGCCCTTTTCCGTCTCCCTCCTCAAGGAGTCCTTCATGATCGTTCGCGCGCGGCTGACCTCTGTGACCTTCGTGCTCGCGCTCGTCGCGGGTTGTGGCTCCGTCAGCTTGCTCTCGGACGGCGGCGGCAGCGCGGGCTCGACGGGCTCCGCCGGCGCGAGCGGCGGCAGCGCCGGCAGCTCGGGCGACGCGAGCATGACGGGATCCGCCGGCGACAACGGCACGGCGGGAGCCGCGGGAACCGCTGGTGACTCGGGATCCGCCGGCGCCGTCGGAACCGCTGGCGCGACGGGAACGGCAGGTGCGGGTGGAAACGTCGGAACGGCGGGTGTGAAGGGGACGGCGGGCGCCGGCGGTCACGTCGGCGGCACGGCCGGCTCGACGGGCACGGCGGGGTCGATGGGCGCCGCGGGCGCGACCGGGACGGCCGGCGCTGGTGGAACGGCCGGCAGCGGCGGCATGACGGGGACGGCCGGCTCGGGCGCTGGCGGCGCCGGCGGCGGGTGCGCTGCGGTCACCTGCAACATCGCCTGCGCCTATGGCTTCGAGACGGATGCCAGCGGCTGCCAGACCTGCACCTGCAATCCATCGACGTGCACGACGGCCGAATGCCCGGCGGAGCCCCCGTATGCGTTTCCGACCTGCCCGACCGGTGATCGCGTCATCCCCGCCGCGTGCACGCGCGGCACGAACGGAATTTGTGCGTGGCACGCGCCGAGCTGCGGCCCTTGCTTGGAGGTCGTGTGCCCGGAGGTCTGCCCCGTGAACACGGCGATGGTGAGCTACGCCGCGACGACCAGCACGTGCGGGACGTGCGGCTGCACGCCCGTCACGACGCAATGAACTGCGGTTACGCGGCGAGCTCGATCATCCGCAGCATCGCGTTCGCCGCGCCCGCGCGCACGTCCTCGGGCACGGTGATGCGCTGCTCGGGCGGCTCGTCGCGCAGGGTCGCGTAGACGCTCTCGAGGTCGGTCGCCTTCATGTACTGGCAGAGGCGGCACGGTTTGTAGAACTGCTTGTCGGGGTGGTCGAGCTCCATGCGCACGACGAGCCCGCACTCGGTGAGGATGGCGTAGCGTGACTTCTCCGGGTGCGCGTCGACGTACTTCGCCATCTGCGACGTCGACAGCACCTCGTCGGCGAGGCGCTGCAGCTCGGGGCGCACCTCGCCGTGAACGATGACGACGGCGCCCGGGTCGTCGCGCCGGATCTTCTCGACGTCGTCGACGGTCATCTGGTGGTGGACGTGGCACGCGCCCTCCCACGCGAACACGTTGCCGACGAGGCCCTGCCGCTCGCCTTCGCGAATCAGCGGCTCGATCATGTCGGCGTACTCCTTCGGGTGGAACTTGCGCGGCTCGGGCGGCGGCAGGTACATGCGCCTCGTCTTGAGCGCGACCTGATAGGCGAGGTTCTGATCGGGCACGAACAAGATGTCGGGGACGCCGAGGCGCTCGGCGATGCGCGCGGCGTTCGAGCTCGTGCAGCAGCTGTCGGACAGCGCTTTGACGTCGGCGTACGTGTTGACGTAGGTCATCGTCGCGAAGCGGCGGCCCGCGGCGCGCAGGAAGTCTTGCCGCTCGGCGACGTCGTCGGCGTCGACCTCCGCCAGCGAGCAGAGCGCGCGCAGGTTCGGCAGGTAGACGGGCCGCTGGGGCGCGAGCGTGTAGCAGCCCTCGGCCATGAAGCGCACGCCGCAGAAGATCACGAGGCGCGCGTCGAGATCGCGCGCGCGCACGGCGAGCTCGAAGCTGTCGCCCACGGTGTCGGCGATCGCCTGCACCTCGGGCACCTGATAGTTGTGCGCGGGGATGAAGGCGTTCTTCTCGCGCTTGAGGCGGCGGATCTCGTCCCACAGGAATTCCGTGCGCGCGGCGTCGGCGGCGGCGACGTGGCCGCCGCGCACGAGGCGATCGACCGTGACGAGCTCCATGCGTATCGTTTACCGCGCCCGGCGCCCGCCGTCGACGTGCGACGTGCTAGGTTCGCCCGCGATGGAGCGGGCGTTCGATCCTGAGATTTGGCGCGAGGTGACGGGCGGCGCCGTCGCCGAGCGCGTCCGCCGCCTCACGCGCGTGACGCCGCTCGTGCCCGCGCCCGCGCTCGGCCGCCGCACGGGCGCCGACGTGTGGCTCAAGCTCGAGAACCTGCAGCGCACGGGCTCGTTCAAGGTGCGCGGCGCGGCGGCGCGGCTCGCGGCGCTCGCGGCGGCCACCGACGGCAAACCAAAGCGCGTCGTCGCCGCGTCGGCGGGCAACCACGGGCTGGGCGTCGCGCTCGCGGCGCGCACGTTCGGCATCGACGCCACCGTGATCGTGTCGGCGCAGACGCCCGAGGTGAAGCGCGCGGGGATCGCCGCGCTGGGCGCCAAGGTCGAGATCGCGGGCGCGTCGTTCGACGAGGCCCAGGCCGTCGCGCGCGCCCGCGCCGCCGACGACGACGATCTCGTCTTCGTGTCGGCCTTCGACGACGACCACGTCATCGCGGGCAACGGCGGGCTGCTCGCGCGCGAGATCCTCGCGCAGCTCCCCGACGTGCAGGCCGTCGTCGTG
>DATAZS010000240.1:0-15766 GCA_036271915.1 Polyangia bacterium | reverse complement strand
CCGTGGGCGTGAGCCTCGTGCGCGACGCCGCGGGCCTCGACGCGGCGATTCGCGGCGCGCTCAAGTTCGATCGTAAGGTGCTGCTCGAGCGCGCCGTCGACGCGCGCGAGATCGAGTGCGCCGTGCTCGGCAACGACGAGCCGCGCGCCTCCGTGCCCGGCGAGATCGTCGTCTCGCACAGCGACGGTTTTTATTCGTACGACGCGAAGTACGTCGACCCCGACGCCGCCAAGTGGCGCATCCCCGCCGAGATCTCCGAGAACCTCGCGGCGCGCGTGCAGGACATGGCGTGCGCGACCTTCCGCGCGCTCGATCTCTCGGGCATGGCGCGCGTGGACTTCTTCCTCGATCGGAAGAACCACGGGCTGTACGTCAACGAGGTCAACACACTGCCGGGGTTCACGGCCGTGTCGATGTACCCGAAGATGTGGGAGGCCTCGGGGTTGTCGGCGCGCGCGCTCGTCACGCGGCTCATCGAGCTCGCGATCGAGCGCCGCGACGCGCGACGCGCGCTCGCGACGAACATGACCGGCTCCTGAGGGGGACAGTCTCCACGTACTTCCCCACCCGGCATTTTCCGCATTTGCGCGTCACCAGTTGGTGACACAGATTGCGGAAATGCCGCTTTTGAAGCTGGATCCGCGAAATTCGGCCGTGCCGACGCATCCTAAGTGCGTCTCGGTCGTACATCCGTCGTGGACCAGCACATGGAATCATCGCAGCCGGCGAAGCGGAGCGTGGGGCGTCCTTCGAAGGCTCAGCCGTTCAAGCCCTTCGTTCTCGATCTGCTGCTCAAGCAGCCCAACCTGCGCTCGCTCGAGATCGTGCGTCGCGCGAAGCAGGCCGGCTACGAGGGCGGCAAGAGCGCGCTCTACTCCCTGATCGCGAGCGTGCGTCCGCGGCGCAGCCGACCGCTGTCTCAACAGGACAAGGTGCCGGGCGAGATCTCGCGCCACGGCTTCGGTCAGGTCGAGGTGCGCTTCAAGGACGGCGAGCAGCGGCTCGTGAACTTCTTCGGCTCGCGCCTCGAGTACTCGCGCTGGGTCGCGATCTCGATCGTCGAGGATCAAAGCGTCGAGGCGTGCGTGCGCGCGATCGTCCATCATTTTGATGCGATGGGTGGCGTGCCGTTGTTGGCGGCGTTCGATCGTCCGAAGCCGGTCGGCGTGCGCGCCGACAAGGACGGGCAGGTCAGCGAGTGGGATCCGGCGTTTGCGTACGCGGCGCTGCAGCTCGGCCTCGGCGTCGAGGTGCGCGCGCGCCGCGGCGCCGATCGCGGCCCGGGCACGAACCTCGGCAACTGGGTGAAGCACTTCTTCTTCAAGTCGCGCACGTTCGCCAACGTCGCCGACATGGAGCGCCAGCTGGCCGATTGGCTGCGCGAGCAGAACACACGCGTGCCCACGGAGCTGTCGGGCAAGACGGCGGCGATCCTGCTCGCCGAGGAGCGCCAGCGGCTGCGGCCGCTGCGCATCGACGCGCGCGATGTCGCGCTGCGCTTCCCCGTTGTCGTCGGCCCGCGCGCGACCGTCGTTCACGAAGGCCAGTCGTACGCCATGCCGCCCGAGGCCGTGGGGCTCGTGGGCGCGCTGCACCTGTATCCGGATCGCGTCGCCATCACGGCGGGGCGCTACGAGGCGACGCACGCGCGCCCGCTGCGCCGCATGCCCGTCGGCGCCTTCGACTGGAAGGCCATGGGTGGCGTCGCGGCGTCGGCGAGCGCCCGCCCGATGTCGTGAGCCTGCGAAAGATTCGCGCGCGCGGGCGTTGATCAGTGCGCCCATGAGATTCGCAGCCGCATCGCTCGTCCTGCTCGTCGCTTGTGGCGGTCACCCGCTGGCCTTCGACGCCGGCGGGAATGACGGCGGCGCAGCTGGAGCGTCGCCTCGCGCGGACGCCGGGGGCGGCGCGG
Source organism: Polyangia bacterium (assembly GCA_036271915.1). Classification (GTDB taxonomy): domain Bacteria; phylum Myxococcota_A; class Polyangia; order Fen-1088; family Fen-1088; genus DASZFV01. The sequence goes on along the minus strand of DATAZS010000240.1, from coordinate 13,854 downwards.
GAGCGTCAGGCGCGGCGGGTTCGGGAGGACTGGCCAAGAAGCTCGGCGAGCCGTGCGTCGAACGGATCGACTGCGCGAGCTCGTTTTGCGTCGACGGCGTCTGTTGCAACACGTCGTGCGAGGGCCTCTGTTTTTTCTGCGCGAGCCTCGATTCTCCGGGGACGTGTGCCCCCACCGTCGTCGGCTACCCCGATCCGCGCGGCGTCTGCCCCTCTCTGGACGTCGCGACGTGCGGCACGACGGGCGCGTGTGACGGCCAGGGTGCCTGCATGCGCGAATCCAACGGGATCGTCTGCGCGCCCGCGACGTGCGTGGGAGCGACGTTGATCCCGGCGCGAACCTGCGATGGTGCGGGGACGTGCTTGCCGGCGGCGCAGGGCACGAGCTGCGCGCCGCTCATGTGCGGTGGCGCCACGGCGCAGTGCCTCGACAACTGTCCGAACGGCGACACCGTGTGCGCGCCGGGCTCTTACTGTTCTGGCGATGAGGTATGCGCGCCGCGCAAGGGCAGCGGCGCGCAATGCGCCGGCGACCACGAGTGCATCTCGAACGAGTGCCACCCCGGCTTGGAGGGTGGACCGTCGACTTGCTGGTCCCTGATCTAGCGGCGCTCTAGCAGATCAATCAGGCGTTCTTGTTGCGGCCCATGCCGTAGTACGTGAAGCCCGCGGCGCGCAGCTCGCTCGGGCTCCAGATGTTGCGGCCGTCGAAGATCACGGGCTGCTTCAGCAGCGTCTTCAGGCGATCGAACGCCGGGCGGCGGAACTCGTGCCACTCGGTGACGAGCGCGAGCGCGTCGGCGCCCTTCGCGCACTCGTAGTTGTTGGCCTCGTACTGGATGCGGTCGCCGATCTGCTTGCGCACGGCGTCCATGGCGACGGGATCGGTGCCGACGACGGTCGCCCCCGCCGACACGAGCTGATCGCAGAGCACGAGCGCAGGCGACTCGCGGATGTCGTCGGTGCCGGGCTTGAACGCGAGGCCCCACACGGCGATGCGCTTGCCTTTGACGTCGCCCTTGAAGTGCGCGAGCACCTTCTCGCCGACCTTCTTCTTCTGGCGCTCGTTGACGGCGACGACGGCGTCGAGGATCTCGAGCTTGTAGCCGACCTCCCGCCCGGTGCTGATGGCGGCGCGCAGGTCCTTGGGGAAGCAGCTGCCGCCGAAGCCCGGGCCCGCGTACAGGAACTTGTTGCCGATGCGCACGTCGGAGCCCATGCCCTTGCGCACCTGCTCGATGTCGGCGCCCAGCAGCTCGCACAGGTTCGACAGATCGTTCATGAACGAGATGCGCGTCGCGAGCATCGAGTTCGCGGCGTACTTCGTGAGCTCGGCCGAACGACGATCCATGACGAGCAGGCGATCGGACGAGCGCGTGAACGGCGCGTACAACGTGCGCAGCGCCTCGATCGAGCGCTTGTCGTCGGCGCCGATGACGACGCGATCGGGCTTCATGAAGTCGTTGAGGGCGTCGCCCTCCTTGAGGAACTCGGGGTTCGAGGCGACGCCGAACTCGTGCTTCGTGGCCTTCTTCACAATCGCTTCGATCTTGTCGCCCGTGCCGACGGGCACCGTCGACTTCGTGACGATGACGGCCCAGCCCGTGAGCGCCTGCGCGACCTGCTCGGCGGCCTTGAAGATGTACTGCAGGTCGGCCGAGCCGTCCGGCCCGGGCGGCGTGCCCACGGCGAGCAGGATGACCTCGGCGCCCGCGACGCCCGCGGCGACGTCGGTCGTGAACACGAGGCGCCCCTCGGCGGCGTTCGTCATGACGAGCTTGTCGAGGCCGGGCTCGTAGATCGGCATCTCGCCCCGCTTGAGGCCGTCGATCTTGGCCTTGTCGAGATCACAGCACGTGACGTCGTTCCCCATGTCCGAAAAACCCGCCCCCGCGACGAGGCCCACGTAACCGGTACCGATGACACAGATTTTCATGGCGGTTGAAGCTAGCATGATACGGGCAGCTCATGAACGTCATGCTTCTCGCGGCCGGACGGTCGACGCGCCTCGGCGCCCTCGGCGCGGCCTTGCCCAAGCCGCTCGTGCCCATCTGCGGCTATCCAGCCATCGCCTTCGGCCTCACGGCGTGCGCGCGCGCCGGGCTCACGCGCGCCGTCGTGAACGTCTTTCACCACGGCGACGTGCTGCGCGAGACGATGGGCGCGCAGTCACAGGGCGTGAGCCTCGAGTACTCCGTCGAGACGGAGCTGCTGGGCACGGGCGGTGGCCTCGCGCTCGCGCGGCCGCGCTTCGACGGTGGCGCCGTGCTCGTCATGAACGCCAAGGTCGTCGCCAAGCTCGAGCTGCGCGCGCTGCTGGCGGCGCACGCCGCGGGCGGCGCCCACGCGACGATGCTGCTGCGCGACGATCCCGACGCGCGACGCTGGGGCGCGATCTCGGCCGACGAGACGGGCCGCGTCGTCGGCATCCTCGACGCGCGCTCGCCCGTGCCCGCGCAGGGCCGCGTGACCGAGCGCATGTTCACGGGCATCCACGTCATCGAGCCCGCGCTGCTCGATCGTCTGCGGCCCGTCGTGTGCGACGTCATCCGCGACGCGTACATCCCCGCGCTCGTCGCGGGCGAGACGATCCGCGCCGAGGTGCTGACGGGCTACTTCGCCGAGCACTCGACGCCCGAGCGCTATCTCGAGGGCAACCTCGCGCTGCTGCGCAAACCTTCGCTCGTCCCGAACGCGCCGGGCCCGCTCGTCGGCGTCGAGCCGGCCGCGATCGTCCAGGGCCGCGTCGTCGGCGCGTGCCGCGTCGAGGCAGGCGCCGTCATCGAGGCGGGCGCCGTGGTCGGTCCCGACGTCGTCGTGGGGCGAGGCGCCCACGTCGTCGCCGGCGCGCGCGTGACCCGGGCCGTCATCTGGCCGAACGCGCTCGTCGAGGGCGACGTGCAGGACACCGTCGTCATGTCCGCGGGCCTCGATCGCGACCGCATGACCTGAGCCGTTCGGTCTACGACTCTTCGAGGCGGACGGCGACGACGGTGATGTTGTCGAGGCCGCCGTTCTTGTTGGCCGTCGTGATGAGGCGCTCGCAGACGACGTCGAGGTCGCGATCGCTCATCGCGATCTCGGCCATCTCCTCGTCCTTGATCATGCCCGACAGACCGTCGGAGCAGATGAGGTAGACGTCGCCGAGGCGGGGAGCGTCGACGTGGACGTCGACCTGCACGGTGTCCTTCATGCCGAGCGCGCGCACGATGACGTTCTTGTGCGGGAACGCCGCGATCTCCTCGGGCGACAGGTGCTTCATCTTGATGTAGTCGTTGAGCAGCGAGTGATCCTCGGTGATCTGCTCGAACATGCTGTCGCGCTTGCGGTACAGGCGGCTGTCGCCCACGTGGCCGATGACGAGCGCGTCGTCGAGGAACAGCGCCGACACGACGGTCGTGCCCATGCCGTGGCAGCGCGGGTCCTTCTGCGCCTGCTCGTGGATCTTGAGGTTCGCGAGCTTGATGGCCGTCACCATGCGGTTGACGTCGTAGCGATGGCCCTTGTCCATCTTGAACGGCCAGGTGAGCTGCTGCTCCTCCTGCGTCGCCTTGAAGAACCCGGCGATCGTGTCGACCGCCATGCGGCTCGCGACCTCGCCCGAGGCGTGGCCGCCCATGCCGTCGGCGACGATCGCGAGGCGCTCGCTCTCGGGCAGGTAGAACGAGTCCTCGTTGTGGGCGCGCTTCATGCCCACGTTCGAGTCCCCGGCGAACCGCACCCGCATGCCGTCGAGAGGAAACGAAGTGCTCATCGGGCGGCCTCCATCGTATCGCCGGGCGCGGCCGAGAGCAATTCGGGCGCGCGCGCCGCTCGCAAAACGCTCGCGGACGGGCGTACGAAGTGTATGCGCGGCCCCACGGACAGGCGCAGCACGGGCGCCGAGCTGCGATAGAGATCGCCGTCGATCGTGTAGGCCATCTCGGTGGGCAGCGTCGAATCGTTGGCGCGCGGGGACATGGTGGGCGTTATGTCCAAAGTCGACGCGACGGCGCTGAAGGCGCGCGCGGGCCCGACGCCGCGCCCCGCGTGGACGGCGGGCAGGTCGGCGACGAGCGCGAGGGGCGAGCCATGGATCGCGAGCACACCAAAGCGGTCGGGATCATCGTCGGCGCGGTGATTGAGCTTGAACCCCAATCCGACCTCGCGGACGGTCGCGGCGTTCACACCCACGAAGCGCGTGCGCGGCAGGAGGTCGCCGTCGACGCGCACCTCGCCCTCGAAGCGCTTGAAGACCTTGCGCATGAAGGGCCCGCGGACGAGCGCCGAGAAGAACGTGCGCGCGAGCAGCCAGGCGGCGCGCTTCGGCCCGTAGGCGTCGTCGGCGTAGTACTCGCCGAGGAAGTTCGCGGCCAGGCCGTTGCCGAAGACGAAGCCGAGGTGCTCGCCGATGCGCATGCAGCGGCGCGGGATGAGCGGCAGGAGCTGGCTGGGCGCGCCCGCGCGGACGTGGTCGGCCAGCATGCGCAGCACGTCGAAGGGCTTGGCGGCGATGCCAAGCGACGTCGCGACGACGTTCATCGTGCCGCCCGTGAGCAGGGCGAGCGGCGGCAGCGGCGTCTCGCCGAAGGCGTGGCCCAGCGCCGTGACGACCTTGTGGAGCGTGCCGTCGCCGCCGTGCACGGCGATGACGTCGGGGGGCGCGGCGCGCAACGCCGCGGCCGTGGCGCGCAGCTCGTCGAGGCTCGCGGGCGCGTGGATCTGGCCGACGTCGCCGATGATGGTCGCGAACGTCCGCGCGAGCGCCGGGTCTCGGCGGTTCGCGCGCGAGCGAGGGTTGACGAAGACGGCGATCCCGCCGCGTGACGCGCCGGCCACCGCCTCAGCCCTCGGCGCCCATGTCGATGTCGCGCTCGACGTCAGACGCCGGCTCGTCGTCATCGCCCATTCTTTGAGACCACGCCCCGAAGACCCCGGCCAGCTGCCTGGCCTGCGCCTCCGTCGCCACCGTGAACGACGACTGCTTGCGATAGCCGCCGCGCCACTTCTTGAAGCGCACGACGGCGATCTTGGGCGCGCGGAACGCCCGCGTCGCTACGTCGAGCTCTTGATAGAGGAAGAGCACCGTCGCCCAAGCGCGCCCCGTGAGCACGACGCGCTCGAGCTGCTTGCGCACGAGGACGCCGTCGACCTCGCAATCGTACGTCAGCTCGTCGAGCAGATCGGACATGACGTTTACCTTGGACCTCAGCCGAGCTGCGCGTCGATGGCGTCGCGATCCTCGGCCCCGAGGTCGACGAACTCGACGCCCATCCCCGAGTAACGGTCTCTTCCTTCGTCCACCTCGCGCGTCGCGCGCACGACGCGGCCGCGGACGCTGATGGCGCGGCCGTCGGGCAGCGCGAACTGCAGCAGCAGCAGCTCGCCCACCTCGAACAGCATGTCGGAGCGCAGGAACGCGCCGCCGCCCGAGACATCGGCCGAGTCGAAGCGGATGCCCGCGCGCGCCTTGCTCGCGGCGTCGCTCACGAGCACGGGCAGGACCAGCGTGCTTCGCGTGTGTCGGCGTGTGTCGCGGCGGGTTGGGCTGCGGCTCACGGCCGCAGCTCCACCGTCGTCGCCGAGCGGACCTCGACGGAGACGCGCGCGCCCGCGGCGGAAGGCGTGGGCCGCAGCGTCGCGCGCCGCGCGACCTCGAGCGACGCGGCGAAGGGCGCGCCAGCGGCGCCGCCCGTCGAGCGCGCGAGCTGCGCGACGAAGCCGCGCGGGATCGTGACGACGGCCTCCGCGGGCGCGTTCGTGGGGATGGCGCAGGCGGCGGCGATCGTCGCGCCGAACGGCCGAATCTCGATGCGGCCACCCGCGCCGTTGGCGACGGTCACGGCGAGACCGTCGTGCCCGTTGACCGTGCCGGCCGGGGGGATCGTCGCCGCGCCGGCCGTGCTATCGCCCAAAGGCGAAGGCGCCAACCCCGCGAGCGCGACGCCGTTGAGCGCGACGATGCGCACCGCCGCGGGGACGGCGACGTTCGCGACGGGCAGCTCCGACTCGGCCGTGAACAGCGTCACGTGGTCGGGAAGCGCGCCGAGGGGCTGCGGCCCTGTTTCGGCGACGACGCCGCCCACGACGGTCGCGACGTCGGGGTAGAGGCGCGGAAACGGGCGCAGCAGCGCCTCGGCCGCGACACCCTCGCCACCACCTAGGCCGACGCCGATGCCCGACAGCTCCTGCAGCTCGATCGAGCCGCCGCGGATCATCAACGTCGTCGTCGCGAGATCGATGTCGCGCAGCGCACAACCCTGCTCGGGCGAGGTCGCCGCGAGCGGATCGACGAGGCCGAGCACGTCCGTGCCCCAGTCCGTGGGCGTCCCCGCGCCCGGGAGCGACGAGGTCGTCGTCGCGCGGAACGCGAGCACCTGCACGGTGGCCGGGCGACCCGCGCTCACGTCGAAACGGATCGACACCTCGGCCGACTGCGCGCTGGGCGTCGTCGAAGCGGAGGCCGCACGCGGCGCGTCCCCGCACGCCGCCAGCGTGGCCGGCAACGCCAAGGTCAACGCACGCGTGAGCCACGCGCGCGCGGGCCGCTCGGGCGTGGCGAATTGGAGATCGAGGGGGAAAAACCGCATTCGGGCCTGGGTCGAAAGACCCCACACTATAGCGGGGGTCGGCGCGTCTAGCCAGATTCAGAGTGCGGAGGGCCCCGCGTGCCGTGGTATGAAATGGGCCCCGCCCATGGCCACCGGCTCTCGAATCCGCCCCGAAGAGGTCCGCGAGATCGCGACGCTTTCTCGCCTCCAGCTCACCGACGACGAGGTCACGAACCTCACGCAGGATCTCGACTCGATCCTGGGTTACGTCGCCGAGCTGTCCACGCTCGACACGACGTCCGTCGAGCCCATGACGCACGCCGTGCCGTTCGACTGCCCGCTGCGCGTCGATGAGGTCAAGCCGTCGCTCACGCTGGAAGAGGCGCTCTCCAACGCGCCCCGCCGCGAGGCCAGCTTCTTCCAGGTGCCCCGCATCATCCGCGACCCGTCCGGGTCAGGCTCTAGCGGCGCCGCCTCGGAGGATGAGTCGTGATCGATCCGCGGGGCGCGACGTCGACGATCGCGGCGATCTCGACCGGCGTGCGCGGCGGCAAGCTGCGCGCGCGCGAGGTCGCCGACGCCTACCTCGATCGCATCGCGCGCGAGGACGCCGCGCTCGGGTGCTACGTGCGCGTCGACGCAGACGGCGCGCGCCGCTCGGCCGACGCCGTCGACGCCGCCGTCAAAGCCGGCCGCGATCCGGGTCCGCTCGCGGGCGTGCCCCTCGGCATCAAGGACATCTTCTGCACGAAGGGCGTCGAGACGACGTGCGCGTCGAAGATCCTCAAGGGCTTCGTTCCGCCCTACGAATCCACGGTGACGGCGCGCCTCGCGGGCGCGGGCGCCGTCTCGCTGGGCAAGCTCAACATGGACGAGTTCGCCATGGGCTCGTCGAATGAGAACAGCGCCGTCGGCCCCGTGAAGAATCCCTGGTCGCTCGCGCACGTGCCGGGCGGCTCGTCGGGCGGCTCGGCCGCGGCCGTCGCGGCGTCGCTGTGCGTGGGCGCGACGGGCACCGACACGGGCGGCTCGATCCGCCAGCCGGCCGCGCTCTGCGGCGTCGTCGGCATCAAGCCGACGTACGGGCGCGTCTCGCGCTACGGCGTCATCGCGTTCGCGTCGTCGCTCGATCACCCGGGGCCGTTCGCGCGCACCGTCGAGGACACGGCGACGCTGCTCGAGGTCATGGCGGGCAACGATCCCATGGACGCGACGAGTGTGCCGCAGCCCGTGGGCGCGTACGCGAAGGCGGCGCGCGCGGGCAAGGAAGGCCTCGCGGGCGTTCGCGTCGGCGTGCCGGCGGAGTACTTCGGCGCGGGCTTGGATCCGGAGATCGAAGCGGCCGTGCGCGCGGCCCACGACGAGCTCGCGCGCGCGGGCGCCACGCTCGTGCCGGTCTCGCTGCCGCACACGAAGTACGCGATCGCGACTTACTACCTCGTGTGCACGGCCGAGGCGTCGTCGAACCTGTCGCGCTACGACGGCGTGAAGTACGGCGCGCGCGCCGCCGACGTCCGTTCGCTCGAGGAGCTCTACGCGCGCACGCGCGGCGAGGGCTTCGGCCGCGAGCCCAAGCGCCGCATCATGCTGGGCACGTACGTGCTGCGCGCCGGCTACTACGAGGCGTACTACGGCAAGGCGCTGCGCGCGCGCCGCAAGATCTTCGACGACTTCGCGGCGGCGTTCTCGCAGTGCGACGTCCTCGTGACGCCGACGTCGCCCATCCCGGCGTTCAAGTTCGGCGAGCGCATGGGCGACCCGCTGCAGATGTACCTGGCCGACGTGCTCACCGTCGCGCCGAACCTCGCGGGCATCCCCGCGCTCGCGCAGCCGTGCGGCTTCACCCAAAACGGCCTGCCGATTGGGCTCCAGGTCATGGGCCCGCCCCTCGGCGAGGAGGCGTGCTTTCGTGTCGCCGGTGCCTACGAGTCGCGAACGCAGTGGCACGAGAGGCGACCGGCCGACGTAGGAGGTGCGCGATGAGCGCCGCGAAAGCGGCTCCCATGCACCCCAAGTACGAGGTCGTCATCGGCCTCGAGGTGCACGTGCAGCTCGCGACGAAGTCGAAGGTCTTCTCGTGGTCGTCGACGGCGTTCGGCGCCGAGCCGAACACGCAGACCGATCCCGTGTGCCTCGGCATGCCGGGCACGCTGCCCGTGCTGAACGGCGCCGCCGTCGAGGCGGCCGTCCGCCTCGGCCTCGCGGCGGGCTGCCACATTCGCCCGCGCTGCCGCTTCTCGCGCAAGCACTACTTTTATCCAGACCTGCCCAAGGGCTATCAGATCTCGCAGTTCGACGAGCCGATCTGCGAGGGCGGCACCGTCAAGTTCCGCCTGCACGGCGAGGCGCACAGCGTGCGGCTCACGCGCATCCACATGGAAGAGGACGCGGGCAAGAACCTGCACGCCGCCGCGGGCGTCAGCTTCGTCGACTACAACCGCGCGGGCGTCCCGCTGTGCGAGATCGTGAGCGAGCCCGACGTGCGCTCCGCCGAGGAGGCCGCCGAGTACGTGCGCGCCGTGCGCGCGCTCGTGCGCTACCTCGGCATCGGCGACGGCAACATGGAGGAGGGCTCGCTTCGCTGCGACGCCAACGTGTCTCTACGCCTTCACGGCGCCAAGGAGTACGGCACGAAGGCCGAGATCAAGAACATGAACTCGTTCAAGAACGTGCGCGACGCCGTCGAGCACGAGGTCAAGCGCCAGGCGGCGCTCCTCGACCGCGGCGAGCGCGTCGTTCAAGAGACGCGCCTGTGGGACGCGTCGCGCGGCGTGACGCAGTCGATGCGCTCGAAGGAGCAGGCGCACGACTACAAGTACTTCCCCGAGCCCGACCTGCCGCCGCTCGTCGTCGACGAGGCGTTCCTCGCGAAGGTGCGCGCGACCCAGCCCGAGCTCCCCGAGGACCGCTTCGGGCGCTACACGACGGCCGAGGGCCTGTCGCCGCAGGACGCGGGCGTGCTCGTCGCCGATCGCGAGACGGCCAATTACTTCGACGCCGTGGTGACCGCGGGCGCGCCCGGCAAGAAGGCCGCGAACTGGGTCATCAACGAGGTCCTCGCGCGCGTCGCCGATCCGCGCGAGCTCGGCGACGCGAAGCTGCCCGTTCCCGCCCCCGCGCTCGCCGAGCTCATCACGCTCATCGAGGGCGGCACGCTGTCGGGCAAGCTCGGCAAGGACGTCTTCGCGCGCATGTGGACCGAGAAGCGCACGGCCGCCGATCTCGTGAAGGCCGAGGGCCTCACGCAGGTCTCCGACACGGGCGCGCTCGAAGAGGCGTGCAAGCGCGTGATCGCCGCCAATCCCGACGAGGCCGGCCGCTTCAAAGAGAACCCCAAGCTCATGGGCTTCTTCGTGGGCGCCGTCATGAAAGAGACGGGCGGTAAGGCCAACCCGAAGTCCGTCAACGAGATCCTGCGCCGGCTGCTCGGGTAAAGGAGGCCGGGGGGATCGCGATGGGCTCGGTCTCTCTTTCCGCCGGACAGCGCCCGGACGCGCACCCCGACGTCCTGTCGCCCGTCTTCTGGCGCGACGGCAAGGTCGTCTTGCTCGACCAGCGCCGCCTCCCCGACCAGGAGATCTGGACGGCGTACGACAACTGGGAGGACGTCGCGCGCGCGATCTCCGAGATGGAGGTGCGCGGCGCGCCCGCGATCGGCTGCGCCGCTGCCTTCGCGGCCGCGCTCGCCTGGCGTGCGCAGGCCTCGGCCACCGTGTTGCGCGCGGCGCTGCGGGCCATCGGCGCCACGCGGCCCACGGCCGTCAACCTCGGCTCGGCCCTGCACCGGATCGCGAACGCCGTCGCGAGCGAGCGCGATCCCCTCGCCGAGGCGAACGCGATCTGGGCCGAGGATCTCGCGGCGTGCCGCGCCATCGGCGCGCACGGCGCCGCGCTCGTCCCCGACGACGCCGTCATCCTCACGCACTGCAACGCGGGCGCGCTCGCGACGGCCGGCTACGGCACGGCCCTCGGCGTCGTGCGCGCCGCCGTCACGGCCGGCAAGCGCGTGCGCGTGATCGCCGACGAGACGCGGCCTTTTCTCCAAGGCGCGCGCCTCACGGCGTGGGAGCTGTCCCAGGAAGGCATCGCCTGCGAGGTGATCGTCGACAGCGCCGCGGCGCACTTCCTGTCGCGTGGCGAGATCCACCTCGCCGTCGTGGGCGCGGACCGCATCACGCGCAACGGTGACGTCGCCAACAAGATCGGCACGGCGGGCGTCGCGGCCGCTTGCCAGACCTTCGGCGTGCCCTTCTACGTCGCCGCGCCGCGCACGACGCTCGACCCCGCCATGGAATCGGGCGCCCGCATCCCCATCGAGGAGCGCGCGACCGACGAGGTCGCGATCGTCGGTCGCCGCGTCGTCCCCGAGGGCGTCAAGGTCCGGAACCCCGTCTTCGACGTGACGCCCGCGCGCCTCGTCGCGGCCATCGTCACCGAGGACGGCATCCACCGCGCCCCCTACGCCTTCTCGACGGCGCGTCGAAACGCCTAGAGAAGCGCACAGAGTAGCGCTCAGAGCGGGTAGCGACTCGATACCTGTTGACAACTTGGGCTTCCTCTCTAAAATCCCGCCCTCGCCTGGAGGCCCAAGTTTCATGTACGCCGTGATCGCGTCGGGTGGAAAACAATATCGAGTCGCTGAGGGAGAGACCCTCCGCGTGGAAAAGCTCGCCGGACCGGCTGGCACGAAGGTCACCTTCGGCCCGCTGCTGTTCGCCAACGATGCCGGCAAGGTCGAGGTGGGTCGTCCCACCGTGTCCGGCGTCACCGTCGAGGCAGAGATCCTCGAGCAGGGGCTCGGCAAGAAGATCATCATCTTCAAGTACAAGCGCAGGAAGAGCTACCGCCGCAAGAACGGCCATCGTCAGCCCTTCACGTCGCTCAAGATCACGTCCATTCGCGCGGCGTAGCAGCGTAGAAGAGGCAAGCAATGGCACACAAAAAAGGTCAAGGTAGCTCTCGCAACGGCCGCGACTCCAACGGCCAGCGCCGTGGCGTCAAGCGCCACGACGGCCAGCTCGTCCTCGCGGGGAACATCCTCGTTCGCCAGGTCGGCAGCGTCGTTCACCCGGGCACGAACGTCGGCCGCGGCCGCGACTTCACGCTCTTCGCTCTCACGAGCGGCGAGGTGAAGTTCCGCAAGTCCGGCAAGCGCACGATCGTCAGCATCATCCCTGGCGAAGTCGTGGCCGCTTGACGGGGGGCGGCTCGCTGCCGCTCGCACCCCCCGGCCCCCTCTCGCTGCGCGCGGCTGAGCCGCGCTACGCTCGCCTTCTATGCAGTTCGTCGACCAGGCGCTGATTCATGTAAAGGCGGGCGACGGCGGCAAAGGCGCCGTCGCGTTCCGTCGAGAGAAGTTCGTGCCCAAGGGCGGCCCGTCCGGCGGTGACGGCGGCAGCGGTGGCAGCGTCGTGCTCGTTGTCGACGAGGGCCTCTCGACGCTGCTCGACTTTCGCTACAAGAAGGAATACCAGGCGCCTTCGGGCGAAAGTGGTTCCAACAAGGACAAGTACGGCCGCGGCGGCGCGGATCTCGTGCTGCGCGTGCCGCCCGGCACCGAGGTCAACGACCAGGTCACGGGCGCGCGCATCGCCGACCTACATACGCACGGCGAGCGCTTCGTGCTCGCGCAGGGTGGCAAGGGCGGCCGCGGCAACATCCACTTCGCGACCTCGACGGATCGCGCGCCCCGCCGCTTCGAGCCCGGCCTGCCCGGCGACGAGCGCGCCGTGCGGCTCGACCTCAAGCTGCTCGCCGACGTGGGCTTGCTCGGCTTCCCCAACGTCGGCAAGTCGTCGCTCATCGCGCGCATCTCGGCCGCGCGCCCGAAGATCGCGGACTACCCCTTCACGACCCTCGTGCCTAACTTGGGCATGGTGCGCCTGTCGGGAGAACGATCCTTCGTCGTCGCCGACATCCCCGGCCTCATCGAGGGCGCGCACGAGGGCTTGGGCCTCGGCGATCGATTTTTGCGCCACGTCGAGCGCACGCGCGTGCTCGTGCACCTGCTCGACGCGACGGCCGCGGGCCCCGATCGCGCGCCGCTCAAGGACTTCGACGCCATCAACCGCGAGCTCGCCCTCTTCGACCCGGCCCTCGCGACGCGTCCGCAGATCGTCGTGCTCAACAAGAAGGATCTGCCCGACGTCGAGAGCGTGCGCCGGAAGCTCACGACCTCGTTCGCGCGCCGAAAGATTCAGCTGCTCGCCATCAGCGCGGCGACGGGAGATGGCGTCCAGGCGCTGCTCGAAGCGGTCTGGAAGGTCATCGAGGCGCAGCGCAAAAAGGTGTCCACAGGCGCGGCACCTACACCTTTAGACCAGTCGGACTCCAGTCCACACCTGGTTCGGCCGAAGGAGTTGACGCCCCGCTCACGACCTGCCCGCACCGCGTCAACTCGGCCCCCCCGAGGACCTGGACGCCCGCGCGAACGTTGACCAAGTAGCGCAATCCTGATATAGAAAGCTGCCTCAAAACCGCTCCACTCCCTGGGTTTCTCGGTTTCTTCCACCTGGGACGCTCGTCCAACGTAGCTCGCAGAGACGGAGTTCAAATCATGACATCGCAGCGGACCGTACTCGCGCGCGGGCTCTCTGGCGCGCTGGGGGTGTTTGGCTTGTCGGGCTTCTTGTTCGCCGCGACGGTGCACGCGGAGACCGCGCCTTCAGCGCCAGCTCCGGCGGGCAAAGCGGCGGCTCCGGCCCCCTCGGGTGGCGCCGCCCCCGCGACGGGCTCGGCACCGGCCAGCGCGAGTCCCGCGGCTTCAACTGCAGCTCCTGCTACGACGGGCGCGCCGCCTGCTCCCGCCGATGCGGCCCCGGCGCCTGCTGACGGAGCCGGCGCCGGCGACTCGGGCGCGTACACAGTTCGCCTCCGCTCACTCGAGAAGAACGTCAACGAGCTCAAGGAGCAGATCTTCCGCACGAAGGCGCGCCTCAACCTGCTCAAGGAGACCGTGCTCGGCGGCGTCATCGGCGCGTCGCGCGCGTACATCAAGCACAAGAACGAGATGGGCAGCTCGTTCCGCCTCGTGAAGGCGGCGTACGCGCTCGACGGTGTACAGATCTTCTCGAAGAGCGACGACACCGGGCGCCTCGCCGAGATGTCCGACTTCGAGATCTACAACGGCGCCATCCAGCCCGGGTCGCACACGCTCACGGTCGTGCTGCAGTACCAGGGCAACGGCTTCGGCGTGTTCAGCTACCTCAAGGGCTATCACTTCAAGGTTCGCTCCAGCTACGCCTTCGTCGCTGGTGAAGGCAAGACCACCGGGCTCACCGTCGTCGGTTATGAAAAGGGCAACCTGACCACGGACATGAACGATC
>DATAZS010000239.1:0-3223 GCA_036271915.1 Polyangia bacterium | reverse complement strand
TCTTGCGAATCCACGCATACATCCCCTTGCACTTGTCGAGGTAGGTCGCGTCGCCCGTGATGCGATAGAGCGCGACGCCCATCTTGATGAGCGGGTTGTTGCTGAGGTTGCACTTGCTCGGCTGGTTCCACGGCGTGACGTGCCCCAGGTCCTCCCACACGCCGCCGCCGCCGTACTTCGTGTCCCAGCCGCGATCGTAGGCCATGTTCCACGCGTTCTCGGCGACGGTCAGGAACTGCGTGTTGCCCGTGATCTGGTAGCCGCGCAGCACGGCGATCACCATCCACGCGATGTCGTCGTCCCACGTGTCGCCGCTCCAGTCGGTGCCCTCCTTCGCGATGAACGTCGTCACGAGATCGCTCACGAGCTGGCGGTGGACGGCGCTGTGCGTCCGCTGGTACGTGTCCTCGGCCACGGCGATGTCGAGCGCGCCCACCCACGTCCCCGAGCGCATCGTTCCGGCCGTCGTCACCGTCGTCGAGTAGAAGACGTCGCCGTTGCTGCGCACGAGGAACGCCGTGTTCCAGGCGTCGAAGGCGTCGTCGGCCTGGGTGGCGCGCGCCGCGGGGGCCGCGCAGATCAGCGCCGCGAGCAGCGCGCAGGTCAGCGGAATCGTCGATCGGTTCATCGCGTGCAGGGTCGGACGTCGACCGCCGCACCAGACAGAAAACCGCTATCGCCGGACGACGCTGCCTTGCGACGCGACGACGCCCACGCGATCGACCCACAGGCCGTCGCCCCCGAACAGCCCCGTCGCGACGTCGCCGCTCGGGATCGCGAAGGTGTAGTTGAACGCCTGCGTCGCGTCGCACCCGCCGCACACCAAGGGGCTCAGGGGCTGCGCGTCCGCGGCGACGCCCTCGAGCAGCGACGCGCCCGCGACCGACGCCACGACGAACGGCGCGCACGCGACGCGGAGGCCATAGATGTAACGCGCGTCCGAGTCGGAGGTCGTGCCGTCGACGCCCGTGAGCACGAGGCCGTCGGCGCAGAGCAGGTCGTGGATCTGGTTCGTCGTGTCGGTGCTGTTCGCGGGCGCGAAGGGGACGTCGAAGCGCGACGCGAGGCTGACGGTGAGGTGCGGCGCGCTCGGCGTCCCGTCGTCCTGGACGGCGATCTGCTGGCACGAGGCCGCCACCTGGTTGAGCCAGTGGCCCATCCCGACGTGCAGGCCCGTGAGCACGGAGCCCGCGGGGCAGGGCGCCGAGAAGTCCACGCCCCCCGTCGCGTGCCCGAGCGGCGCGCCCTCGGCCGCGTGCGACCAGACGACGGTGTACGCGCACCCTTCGTCGATGAGACCGTTGCAGTCGTCGTCGCCGCCGTTGCAGACCTCGGCGCCCAGCGGCTGGCAGACGCCGCCGACGCCGTCGGCCGTGGCGTCGCCCGCCGTGATACCTTCGAGCAAATGGATGGTCACCTCGCGCTGACAGGCGAGCGTCGCGCAGGCGAGGGCGCCCACGAGCCAGCGGCGCGTCAACGAGGCGTCCCCGCCGTCACGCGCGCGAGCGCATCGCGCGCGTCGGGCGCGAGCGGCGAGCGTGGATACCGCTGCAGCAGCTGCGACAGCGCCGCCGCCGCCTCGGCGGAGCGGCCCTGCCGTTCGGCGGCCAACCCGCGCCGCAGCAGCTGCGCCTCTTGCTCGAGCGTCGCGGGCGGTCTCGCCTTGACGAGCGCCGTCGCGCGCGGCGCGGGCGGGGTCACGAGCGGCGCGGCTGGCGCGATCGGGGCCGGGCGCGCGTCTTCCGTGCTCGACCACGACTGCGGCGCGCGCACGCGCGTCGGGCCCGACGCGTGCTGGACGAGGACCTCGCCCTCCTCGACGGTGACGCGCGTCTCGTGCGTGAGGCCGTCGAGGCTCACGGTGAACACGGTCCCGAGATCGACGACGGTCACGCCGGCCGCGACGACCTGAAAGGGGCGCGCCGCCGCGCGGTGCGGGATGCTGCAGCGGATGCTGCCGTCGAGCAGCTTCACCTGGCTCGCGCTGCGCTCGAGCTCGCCGAGCGCCACGCGCGTCTGACTTCGCAGCTCGATCTGCAGGCCCTCCGCCGTGCGTACGCGCGCCTGCGAGTCGGCCGCCGTGAGCAGCTCGTTCGTCGCCGCGATCTGCGTCGCGCTGCCCGCGACCACCGTGACCTCGACCCCCGGCCGCGCGGGGCCGGCGTGGCGCTGCCAGAGCCATCCACCGAGCGCGAGCGCGCCGACGCCCGCGGCGACCATCGCGATCGTCGCCCCGCCGACCCAGCGTCGCCGCGCGGGTTGGCTCGCGGCCGCCATGCGCGCGAGCACGCGCGCGCGATCGACGCGGAAGCCCGCGCCGTCGAGATCGACGTCGTGCTCGGCCATGGGCGCGAGCAAGTCGCGGACCTCGACCTTGTCGCGCGTCATTTGCGGCCCGCCTTGTCGCGGCGCTCGGCGCGCTGCTTGAGATCGATGTGTCCGCGCGACAGCCGCTTCTGCGCCGCCGCCGGCGAGACGTCGGTCAGGCGCGCCACCTCCCACAGGTCGTGCCCGAGCACGTCGTGCAGCACGAGGGTCTCCGCCTGCTCGGCGTTCATGTCGGCGAGCGTTCGTTGCAACCACAAAAGATCGCTGCGCGCGTCCAGCTCGCGCTCGAGCCGGGGGCCGGCCACGAGCTCGAGCACGTTCGTGGGCTCGAGCTCGCGGTTGAAGATGCGCCGCTCGCGCACGCGGCTCCGCAGCGCGTCCAGCGCGACGCGCGCCGCGATGGCGCTGGCCCACGCCGCGAGGTTCTCGATGGGCCGCGCGCGCGGCCGCTGCAGCGTGCGCACGATGAGCTCGAACGACGTCTGCACGAGATCCTCGTAGTCGGGCGTCTTGTGCAAGATCTTCTGCAGCGCGCTCGCGACGAACGGGTACAGCGCGTCGTAGAGCGCGGCGAGAGCCCAGGGCGCGCCGTCCACCGCGGCGCGCAGCACGTCCGCCTGCGAGCGCCCGCCGGCGTCGCCCGCGCCCGCGTCGAGCAGCGGCTTCTCATCAGAAGCGCGCATCTGTCGAGAGTAGCATGGGTCCACGCTGCCGAGACGGACGGCGGAGCGGCCCTGGGCCAGACCAACTTTCGCGCGCGGCGCCCAAAAATCAGGGCGCGAAGCGGACGCCCGCCCAGACATCCACGGTGACGAGCCCCAGGCGTGTCGGGCTCCCGTCGGCGACGACGACGTCGATGCGCGGCAAGACGAGCGTGCCGTCGACGCCGACGAGG
>DATAZS010000238.1:0-6306 GCA_036271915.1 Polyangia bacterium | reverse complement strand
CTCGCGACGAAGGTCAATCACGGCGGGAGGGCCGCCGCGAACAGGGTCTCGAAGCGGGGCGTGCCGCGCAGGCGGTCCCAGTCGTTCGCGAGGTAGAGGTCGCGGAGGCTGTAGGGATCGAGCGGGTGGGGCACGGGTCGCAGCAGCGCGATCTCGAGGCGGGCCATCGCCTCGGCGTCCTCGCCGAGGGCGGCGGCGCACACGGCCAGCGCCAGCGCGTTGTCGAGGTCATGACGTTCGGCGGTCGCGACGCGCGCGCGTTCGAGGCGCGCGCCCGCGTGGTCGCCGGCGGCGGCGCGCGTCGCGCAGAGCAGCAGGCGCGCCTCGGCGCTGCCGCGCGACGGGCCCG
This sequence comes from Polyangia bacterium, assembly GCA_036271915.1. Taxonomy (GTDB): domain Bacteria; phylum Myxococcota_A; class Polyangia; order Fen-1088; family Fen-1088; genus DASZFV01. The sequence goes on along the minus strand of DATAZS010000238.1, from coordinate 5,957 downwards.
CGAGGCGCAGCGCCTCCTCGAGCGCGGCGCGCGTGCGGGCGGTCAGATCGACGGGCGCGCGGCCGCGCGCGGCGCGCACGACCATGACCTTCGCGCGCAGCAGGCGCCCCTCTTCGAGCGGGTTGATCGACGTCGCGACGGACTCGAAGCGGCCGCGCATCGGGCGCGTGCTCGCGAGCAACAGCGATCGCTGGCGCTCGCGCTCGGCCTTTTGGATCGCGCGGTCGAGCGCGGGCGACGGGCGCAGGCGCGCGGCGTCCGACCACTCGTCGAGCGCGCGTTGATACTCCGCCGCCGCTTCGCCCCAGCGTTGCTCGGCGTCGAGCGCCGCCGCTGCCGCGAAGGCGGTTCCTGGCACTGCGCGCTCAACCGCCGTGCCGAGCGCGGGCGTGACGACGACGGTCGTCGTGCGGCCGAGCGGCAGCGGGATCGGCGCGCCAGCGTCGGGTGTCGGGCCGAGCGTCAGCAATCCGGCGAGGGCCGCGCACGCTCCGAACACCGGCTCACTCTAGCAGCGCGGCGGCGGCGCGGTGTAGATCGAAGCAACGCGAACCGGCATAGTGACGGCCACGATGCCGATGCCGACGCCGACACCGACCTTCCGCCTCGTGTCGTTGTTGTCGCTCGTCGGGTTGCCACTCGTCGGCGTCGCCTGTCAGTTGGCGGGAGGCGAGGCGCCCGTCGCGACCTCCGCCGCGGCGTCGCCTGGTTTCACGATCACGGAGCGCGCCGAGACGGGACCCATCACGGCGCTCGCCGTTCACGGCACCGAGCTCTATGCGGCCACGACGCGCGGCCTGCGTCGGTGGGACGTCACGAGCGACGAGTACGAGGTGCTGGGCGCGGACAACGGTTTGCTCGGGCACGCCGTGACGGCGATCGGGATCGACGCCGCGGGGCAGGCCTGGGTCGCGACCGAGGCGGGCATTGGCCGCTTCGCGCGCGCGAAGATCGCGTCGGGCGACGGCGCGGCGGAGACGTATCAACCGATGGGCGGCCTCGCCGGCGTGACGGCGCTCGCGCCGCTCGACGACGGTCGCGGCGCGTGGGCCGGCGGCGCCGAGGGACTGTTTCGCTTCGACGGAACCAGCTGGTCCCCCATCGCCGAGGTGCACGGCGCGGCCGTGACGTCGCTCGATCTCGATCGCGATGGTCACGCGGCGTGGGTGGGCACGCGCGCGCTGGGGCTGTTCCTCGCGGAGGGAGATCGGGCGCGCAACATTCCGCTGGGCGACGACGCGGCGACGCTCGAGATCGTGGGCACGGCGATGACGTCCGTCGGGACGCGCGTCGTCGGGGCGCGCGGCGTTGGGCCGGGCGTGGGCGCGCGCCTCATCTTCCTCGAGGGCGGCGAGCCGCAGTCGTTTCGCACGCAGCCCGACGTCCCGTTCGTGCGCGTCGTCGACACGGGCCACGACGCCGTGCTCGTCGCGGGCGCCGCGGGCGCGGAGCGTGCGTTCGCGCTGCGGCTCGTGCACGCGGGCGAGGCGCCGCCCGTGGGCGGCTTGCGCCTCCTGTCGTCGAAGAAGGGCACGGCCAGCTCGCACGCGCGCGATCGCTGGGTGGCCGTCCCGCTCGACGAGGCGACCCCACCGGGCGTCACCGTCGTCGCGGGTGCCGACGGCGTCGTTTATTACGGCACGCGCGTTCGAGGCGTCGCGCGCGGCGCGAAGGGCCGGCCCGTCTACTTCTCGGGCGCTGCGCTCGTGGGCGACGCCGACCGCGTCCACGTCGCGTGCGCGTCGCCCGCGCGCTGCTTCGTCGTCACCGACGGTCCGCGCGCGTGGCTCACGGACGGCGACACCTACCGCGAGACGCGCGTCGGCGAGGGCGAGAACGGCACGGCGCTCGCCGTCGTCACCGACGCGGCCGGCGCGATCTACGCGCTGTCGGCCGAGCCCGGGTTTACGGGCCTCGTGATCTCGCGGCTCGCGACGCCGGCTGCGGCCGACGCGGCGCAGGCGCCGACGGGCGACGTGTGGAAGTCTTTCGAGCGCGTGCCGCTCAAGATGCCGATGGCCGGGCCGCCCGGCGTGTCGTTCGCCGCGATCTCGCCCAGCGGCGAGCTGTGGGCCGGGCTGCGCGCGCACGTCGAGGGTGGCGACGACGTCAGCGCGGGCGCCGTCGAGATCGATCTCGCGAAGCACCACGTCGTGCAGCACCGCGCCCTCGCCGAGGGCGAGCGGCCCACGCCCGAGATGTTGCCGCTGCCGTCGGCGCTCACGGGCGTGCTGTTCGACGACGCGACGATCTGGTTCTCGTCGCTGTCGGGCGTGAGCCGGTGGCAGGAAGGGCAGCTGCGCAGCTGGGGCGAGAGCGACGGCTTGTTGAGCGAGCTCGTGCACGGCCTGGCCAAGGCGCCGGGCGACGTCATCTGGGCCGCGACCTCCGAGGGCATCTCGCGCCTCGACGGCAAGGTCTGGCGCTCCGTCGGCGGCGGCGAAGAGGGCGTCGTCGCGTGCCACGGGCTCGCGCGCGACGCGGCGGGCGCCATGTGGATCGCGACGGCGAAGGGCCTGCGCCACCTCGCGGTCGCCGACGCCAAGGCGGGTCGTTTGGGTGACATCGTCGTCGCGGGCGACATGCGTGACGTACGCGTCGATCGCTTCGGTCGGGTTTGGGCGCTGTCCTCGTCGTCGATCGCGCTGGTCGCGCGTCCCACAAAGTAGGAGGCGCACGGATACGCGTGCGTGCATTTTTCGCGTCGCGCGCGCACAGCGATTGGCGCGACCGTCGACGAATTCTGATACTGTCTCCGCGTGCCCGCGCATAACGAAGGTCGCGAAGGTCGCACTGCGGATCCCGAGATCCCGGACATCCTGCCGCTCCTCCCGATCCGCGATCTCGTCGTCTTCCCGTACATGATCGTTCCGCTGCGCGTGACGCGGCCCGTGTCGATGGAGGCCGTCACGAAGGCGCTCGAGGCCGACGAGCGGCTCTGCTTCCTCGTCGCGCAGCGCAACTCGGGCGAGGACGATCCGGGGCCGAACGGTTTTTACCGCACGGGCACAATCGGAATGATCATGCGCATGCGCAAGCTCTCCGAGGGCGGGCTCAAGGTGCTGGTCCAGGGCTTGTGCCGCGCGCGCATCCAGAAGTTCGTCTCCGAGAGCCCGTGCTACCGCGTGCGGATCGATCGCATCAACGACAAGTCGCTCGTGCGCTCGGTGGGCCTCGAGGCGTTGCTGCGTTCGGTGCGGCAGAACATCGACAAGCTCTCGGGCCTGGGCAAATCGATCCAGCCCGAGCTGTCGATGGTCGTGCAGAGCGTCGACGATCCGGGGCGCATGGCCGATCTCGTGTCGTCGAACCTCACGCTCAAGGTCGTCGAGGCGCAGGATCTGCTCGAGCTCGAGGAGCCCGTGCAGCGCCTCACGCGCGTCAACCAGACGCTCGAGAAAGAGATCGGCATCCTCGAGGTGCAGTCGCAGATCCAGAACAAGGCGCGCGAGGAGATGTCGAAGACCCAGCGCGACTACTACCTGCGCGAGCAGCTGCGCCAGATCAAGAGCGAGCTCGGCGACGGCGACGTCCACAGCGAGGAGATGGAGGAGCTGCGCGCGAAGGTCGCGAAGGCCGGGCTGCCCGAGGAGGCGCGCGTCGAGGCCGAGAAGCAGGTGCGCCGCCTCGATCAGATGCACGCCGAGAGCGCCGAGGCCGCCGTGCTGCGCACCTACGTCGACTGGCTCGTCGAGCTGCCGTGGAACGTGTCGAGCGAAGACACGATGGAGATCGAGACGGCGCGCAAGATCCTCGACGAGGATCACTATGACCTCGAGCACATCAAGGATCGCATCCTCGACTACCTCGCCGTGCGCAAGCTGCGCGCGGGCGCGCACGGCCCCATCCTGTGCTTCCTCGGGCCGCCCGGCGTCGGCAAGACGTCGCTCGGGCGGTCGATTGCCCGCGCGCTCGGGCGCAAGTTCGCGCGCATCTCGCTGGGCGGCGTGCGCGACGAGGCCGAGATCCGTGGGCACCGCCGCACGTACGTGGGAGCCATGCCGGGGCGCCTCATCCAGGCGCTCAAGCAGGCGGGCACGAACAACCCCGTGCTGCTGCTCGACGAGGTCGACAAGCTGGGCGCCGACAACCGCGGCGATCCCTCGGCGGCGCTGCTCGAGGTGCTCGATCCCGAGCAGAACCACACGTTCCGCGATCACTACCTCGGCGTGAACTTCGATCTGTCGAAGGTCATGTTCATCGCGACGGCCAACCTGCCCGAGACGATCCCGCCGCCGCTGCGCGATCGCATGGAGACGCTGCGCCTGTCGGGCTACAGCGAAGAGGAGAAGCTCGTCATCGCCGAGCGCTACCTCGTGCCGAAGCAGATCACGGAGGCGGGCCTCACCGCCAACGAGATCGTCGTGGGCCGCGAGGTCATTCGCCGCATCGTGGGCGAATACACGCGCGAGGCCGGCCTGCGCGAGCTCGAGCGCCTCGTCGCGCAGCTCGCGCGCAAGGTCGCGAGGCGCGTCGTCGAGCAGCGCGAGAAGGCGCGCGACGGCGTCGTGACGTCGAGCCACGCCAAGTCAGGCGGCGCCGCGAAGAAGCACGCCGGCCCCGTGATCGACGCCGAGGAGCTCCCGACGTTCCTGGGCCCGCCGCGCTACCTGCCCGAGGAGCGCCGCGGCGCCGACGAGATCGGCACCGTCAACGGCCTCGCGTGGACGCCGTACGGCGGCGAGGTCCTGCACATCGAGGCGCAGACGATGGCAGGCAAGGGCTCGCTCATCCTCACGGGCCAGCTCGGCGACGTCATGAAGGAGTCGGCGCAGGCGGCGCTGTCGTTCGCGCGCGCCTACGCGCTCACGCTGGGCCTCGGCACCGAATTTTATTCGAACCGCGAGATCCACATTCACGTGCCCCAAGGGGCCGTGCCCAAGGACGGACCGTCGGCCGGCGTCGCCATGGCGTGCGCGCTCCTGTCCCTGATCTCGGGCGTCGCCGTGCGCCACGACGTCGCCATGACGGGCGAGCTCACCTTGCGCGGCAAGGTGCTTCCCATCGGCGGCTTGAAAGAGAAGCTGCTCGCGGCGACGCGCATGGGCATCACGACCGTCCTCATCCCCGCGGCCAACGCGCCCGAGCTGTCCGAGATGCCGCCGCACGTGATGAGCAAGCTGACGGTGAAGCCCATCCGCACCGTCGACGAGGCGCTCGAGATCGCGCTCGTGCGTCGGCTCGACAAGAAAGAGCCTGACGACGCGACGGACATGGGCAGCAGCAAATCAGGCCCGACCAAGACCGGCGGCCGCACGCGCAAGACGACGCGCTCCGGGATCGCGTAGTCAGTCCGCTACGTCGTCGCGCGCAGCAGAGACGTGGCGGCGATCAGCGCGGACTCGAGCTCGCCCGCGGGCGGGACGTCGCGGGCCTGCGCGGCGTCGTGCGTCGGGAAGAGCTGCTTGTCGAACAGGTGCGACGGCTTCACGTTGCCCATGGCGGCGAGCATCGTCTGACGCAGAGCCGGGTGCTTGGCCTCGAGGTCGTTGAGCAGCGCCTTCATCTGTTTGCGCTGCGCCTCGGACTGCGAGCCGCACAGGTTGCACGGCAGGATCGGGAAGCGATGCTGGGCCGCGAACGCCGCGAGGTGATCCTCGGCGCAGTAAATGAGCGGGCGGATGACGACGTGCTTGCCGTCGTCGCTCACGAGGCGCGGCGGCATCGTCGCGAGCTTGCCGCCGAAGAAGAGATTGAGCAGCAGCGTCTCGAGCGCGTCGTCGCGGTGATGCCCGAGCGCGACCTTGTTGCAGCCGAGGTCCGTCGCCGCTTGGTACAGGATGCCCCGTCGCAGGCGTGAGCACAGCGAGCAGTACGTCTTGCCCTCGGGGATCTTGTCCGTGACGATGCTGTAGGTGTCCTCGTGTATGACGCGGTAGGGGACGCCCGCCTCGCGCAGCCAGCCCTCGAGCGGCGCGCCGTCGTACCCCGGGTGACCCTGATCGATGTGGACCGCC
>DATAZS010000237.1:0-6793 GCA_036271915.1 Polyangia bacterium | reverse complement strand
GCCGCGGGCGCGGCGCTCGTCGACAACCTCATCCAGGCGGTCAACATCCTCGGCTCTCTCTTCTACGGCACGATCCTCGGGATCTTCCTCGTGGCGTTCTTCGTGCGCCGCGTGCGCGCGACGCCCGTGTTCGTCGCGGCGCTCGTCTCGGAGGCGCTCGTGCTCGGCGTGTGGCTCGGAACGTCGGTCGGCTTCCTGTGGTTCAACGTCATCGGCTGCGCGGCCGTCGTCGGGCTCGCGCTGCTGTTCGAGCGCGCGCTGCCGGCCGCGCGCGCCGCCTGACGCGGCTCAGGTCGGCGCGCTCGCCGCTGTCACGCGAGCGCGCTCGCTATGGCCTTGCCGCCGATGAGCTCGGTGTCGATGATCGCCGCGTCGACGCCCACGGCCGTCAGCAGCGTGCGTCCGAAGGAGGGCAGCGTCTCGAGGACGGGCACGTCGCCGCCCGCGCCGCCCTTACCGGTCTTCGAGTCGACGGCGAGAGCGCCGAAGTCTTTGTCGACGGGGCCGACGGCGCCGACGACGCCGCCCAGGAACGGCTTGCCGATCGTCACCGAGACCTGGTGGTTCTGGTTGTGCTGACGGCCGTCGGTGTTGCTGGGCCCGAGCGTCCGCCCGAACACGTTGAGCGTCGTGAAGGTGACCTGGTCCGTGAGCTGCGCCGTCGCGAGCTGGCTCATGAGCGAGCCGATCGTCGCGACGCCCGCCACCGTCTGCGCCGTCTCGGCCGCGAGGGCGATGTCGCGGTGGTTGTCGCCGCCGAAGGGGATGTGCACGGAGATCACAGGCGTGACTTTCATCTGGATCAGCGTCACGGCCGCCAGCACCTGCGAATCGGCCGTGTTGTCTTTGATCGACGTCAGCGCGTCGAGCAGGCTCTGGTTGATGTTGCGCACCTGCGTCTGCGAGCTCACGAGCGAGTCGATGTAGGCCTTCTGCGCGGGCGTCGCCGTGTTCTTGTACAGGTCGTAGAGCTGGTTGAGCGTCTGGTCGCGCAGCGGCTGCAAGGTCGTGAGCGGCCCCGCCGGATTCGTGAGCGTCGCCTTGAGCGCGAGCGCCGGAATGATGGGGAGCGCGGCGCCGTTGAACGACAGGCCCTCCGCGGGCGACGTCGCGCCGATCGTGATGGGCTGCGACTGGATCGTGCCCAGGCAGGGCGCCATGTGCTTCGCGAGGATCGACGGCAGCATCTCGCCGCCGTACGTGCCGCCCATGAGCTTGAGCACGTCGGGCTCCTTGGGGTGCACGGGCGTGTTCGTCATCATGTGCCAGAAGCTCGTGCGATCGAGCACGGGCTGCGGCAGCGACGCCCACGGCGCGGCGGCCGTGTACGACTGCCCGCGCAGCGTGAGCTTCGTGGGCACCATCGACGGGTCGGCGCTGTGCGTGATCATCGGATCGTCGTACATGCCCGGGACGTTGGCGTTGATCGGATCGCCCGAGCCGCACGTGTTGAACACGAAGTACTGCGCCTTCGACTGCGCGCCGCACGCGGGCGTCGGGTTCGCGGCGAGCGCGCGCCGCGGGTTCAACAAGAAGGCAGCCGGAAGACCCGTCGCGAGGGCGCGCAGGCCGACGTAGCCGGTTCCGAACAGCGTGGACAACAGAGCTTGGCGTCGCGTGAGCATCGGTGTTCTCCTAGCGGTCGCGACCGAAGGTCGCGAGGGGGCAGGGGCTGGGCGTGGAGGCCGCGTATGTGCGCATCGATTTCATCGGATGCGCACCTACAGTCCGATCGAGACCGCCGACGGGGCGAGGCAAGCGGTGATGAAGGTCGATTGAAGCGCGTTCGTCGCCGTACCTTGCTTCATGGCCGCGGTGAAGTGAGACGTCAGCAGCGTCGTCGCGGGCGCGGCGCGCGGGTCGGAGGGCACGAGCCCCATGACGATCGACACGAAATCCGAGATCGCCGTCGTCGGATCCTTGCTGGACCACTGCTGGACGCCGGCCACCTGCTTCGCCGCCGCGACGTCGATCACCATCGCGGCGACCGTCGTGCAGATGTTCTCGGTGCCCGCGCGATAGAACAGCGTCGGCTGGTTCGGCAGCACGGGCATCGTCGCGCCGCGACCGTAGCCGTCGGAGGGCAGCCCCGACGCGATCTGGGTCACGGCGGCCTGCTCTTGCTTGCGCGTCACGGCGTTGAGGCCGCACACGTCGTCGAAGCCGAGGCGCGCGTTGAGCGCGGCGCACAGGTGGTCGCGCCGCGAGACGGCGACGACCTCGCCGTTCGCGGCGGCCGTCGCCGTCGGCGCCGCGTTGGTGACGAGCGGCGACGACATGAGCTCGGCGACGAGCGTGTCCCACGAGTACGTCGCCGTCTTGAACGCCGCGACGACGCGCTGGAACTCGGGATCGCTCGTGAGGCACGGCGACGAGTTCGCGTACGTGCACAGCTTCTGCGCCCACGCGGGCCCGAACAGCGGGTGCTGCGCGAGCACGCCGCCCATGTCGGCCATGTTCGCGACGGGCTGCTGCACGCCTTGAAAGACGAACATGCCCTTCTGCGCGGCGAAGGCCGTCTCGTCCTGCGCGTGATAGTTCCACGAGTAGGTCGACGCGAAGATCGAGCGCAGCGGATCGAGCGTCTCGTGGCACACCGCGCACGCCGCCTGACTCGCGTGGGCCGTGTCGAGGCCGGGCGTCGCCGTCGGCACGGTCCGGTCGCTGCCGTCGACCTGCGCGCCCAGCGCGACGATGAGCGTCTGGTTCATCGTGACGCGCATCTGGTTGCTCGTGTTGGTCTGCCAGTTCGCGAAGAAGGCCGGCGTGCTGAAGAACCCCGCGCGCGGCGTCGTGAGCACGAGCTCCTTCGCCGCGCGCAGCGTGGGGAGGTCGTAGAACGTCGTCGTCTCCTCGGGCCCCGTGGGCGGCCGGATCGTGACGAGCGTCCAGTCGCTGAAGTCCTTCGTCGCGTCGAGCTGCGGCGCCATGGCCGACCCGCCCGAGGGCGGACAGTTGAGGCCGCCCGCCGTCGGGTTCTTGTGCCCGTCGAGGCCGCCGTACAGGAGATAGTGAATCGTCGCCGCGCTCGGCGCGTAGACGATCGGATCGGCGGCGCAGCCCGCGACGTTCATGTCGTTCGTCGTGACGTCGGGGTCGTACCAGGTCATGTAGCTCGGGCTCTTCGGATCGAGCGTCTGCGCGATGGGAATGGGCCCCGCCGACGCCTCGACCGTGATCGTTTGCTTTGGGTTGGCCTTCTTCCAGAGGTCCGTGACGGTTCCGTCGTCGGCGACCTGCCAGACGTCGAGGAACGCGTACAGCTCCTTCATCGCCGTCGTCATCATGAGCTTGTTCGTCGTCGTCGCGTCGGTGAGCGGGCGGCCCTCCGACAGAAGCTCGATCATCGTGAGCGCGAAGCTCTGCTGCGCGTTCTGGACCAGCAGCGGCGTCGTCGTGCTGTTGATGCTGAGCTGCTTCGGAAACGTCTGATCTTCGAAGTCGACGGCGCTGATCTGCGTCTGCTGGAAGGCCAGCTCGAAGAAGCGCTTCATCTTCGTCTGGTAGGCCGGCAGCTTCATCCAGGTCTGGACCAGCGCCTTCATCTGCGTGGGATCGGCCGTGATCGCTTTGACCTCGGCGTCGGTGGGCGGCAGGCCGACCAGGATGTTCTTCACCTTGGCGACGTACGACGCGGGCAGCGCGGCGCTGAACGTCGCGCTGGCGTCGCTCGCGTCGGACGCAGACGCGCCGTCAATCGATGCTCCGGCATCGCCGCCTGCGTGTCCGGAGGATCCGCTGTTACCGCTCTTGTCGGCGGGCCCGCTCGAGCTCGACGAGCAGGCGCTCGCCGCGAGCGCCAGCGCGACCAATACGCCGGCGCGGCGTCCGGGGTGAAGCGAGGCGCGGCAAAGAGAGTCGTTCAAAGAGCTCATCATTTTGTTAATGACCATTCGTGCGGAAGATTGTTCGTTTGGAACGCATCGCAAATGACACCAATGAGGCGTGCTTCGTGAAACGCAAGTTGGGAAGCTCGAATCCATCTTTGCTGGCCGCGTCAGGTGCGTCGGGTGATGGGAGCAAGACACGTGCTGAGCTCCGAGACGCGAAAAGGGCGAGACGGCGCGCGAGCGCCGCCTCACCCCCGAGACGGTTGATGCTTTTAGTTCGCAGCGGGTGATAACTCGAGTCATCACCTCGGCCGACGAGAACGTTCGGACGGGCAATTCGGTTCCCGAAATCGTGCGGTCTGGACGTGGCAGCGCCGATGGCCGATGCTGCGCGGCGCTTTGATGCTCGCACGCCTCGTCATGACGGTCTTGTTCGCGGCCGCGCCGCCGCCGCCCACGCTCGGCACGCTCCACCATCAGGTGCGGCGCGCGAAGCACGAGCTCGACACGCAGAAGGATCAGCTGGGCTACCGCGCGAGCCCGTACCACCCCACCGAGATCGTCGAGCGCATCCACGCCATGGAGAGCGACGCCGCCTGGGGCGACCTGTGCACCGAGCTCGCGCAGTTGCCCGACGACGAGCTCGAGCTCTTCGAGGACGAGATCCGCAAGCCCGAGCACGCGCGTCACATGCCGTGCGCGGCCGCGCTGCTGCGGCGCACGGACGCGTACTGGAAGGCGGCGGACAAGGCGCTCGGCCAGGCGCACCCGCTCGCGCCCGCGACGAAGGTCGAGAGCGTCCCCGTGACGGTCGACGTCGCGCGCGAGCACGTCTTCAACGGCGGCGATCTCCCCGCGGGCGAGATCGCGCTCACCTTCGACGACGGTCCGCACGCGACGCGCACGCCGCGCGTCCTCGCGATCCTCGCGGCGGCGGGCGTGAAGGCGACGTTCTTCGAGATCGGCCGCAACGCCGCCGCGCACCCTGAGGTCTCACGCCAGGTCGCCGCCGCCGGTCACCCCGTGGGCTCGCACACCTTCACGCACGCCAACCTGCCCACGGTCCCCCAGGCGCACGCCGAGACCGAGGTCGAGTCGGGCGAGGCCGCCGTCACTCTCGCGCTCGGGCTGCCGGCGGGGCACCTGCCGTACTTCCGCTTCCCCTACGGCGCGAAGACGCCCGCCGAGCAGGCCTTCGTGAGCGGGCGCGGCAACAGCACGTTCTTCTGGAACATGGACTCCGAGGACTGGCGCATCCGCGACCCGCACAAGCTGTTCCTCAACGTACTCGCGCAGATCGATCACGAGGGTCACGGCATCATCCTGTTCCACGACATCCACGAGCAGACGGTGATCGTGCTGCCGCACGTGCTGGCCGAGCTGGCCGCGCGCCACATCAAGACCGTCGTGTATGCGCCCACGGGCACGCCGCACGTCCTCGTCGAATCGCGGTAGTCGTCACGAAAACGTCACGCGAGGGTCACGGGGCCGTCGCCGTGTGATCGGTATGGTCGCGGCTTCCAAAAGGAGCCACGAAGATGACCACGGCCGGAATCGCGCTCGACCAGGGCAAGCCCACTTCGAATCTCGACGCCAAGATGAAGGACGGTCCGGGACGGATCGGCTCCATCGGATTCTTGCTCGTCCTCGTCGTCGGCCTCGGCTACGCGGCGTCGCAGCTCATCTCCGACCTCTCGCAGGTCCACTCGGGATCGATCTTCCCGTACGTGCTGCTCGGCATCGCGCTGCTCGTCGCGCTCGGCTTCGAGTTCGTCAACGGCTTCCACGACACGGCCAACGCGGTCGCGACCGTCATCTACACGCACACGCTGACGCCGCACGTCGCCGTCGCGTGGTCGGGCATGTGGAACTTCCTCGGCGTGCTCGCGTCGACGGGCGCCGTCGCCTTCGGCATCATCTCGCTGCTGCCCGTCGAGCTCATCCTGCAGGTCGGCGCGGGCTCCGGCTTCGCCATGGTGTTCGCGCTGCTCACGGCGGCGATCATCTGGAACCTCGGCACGTGGTACTTCGGCCTGCCGTCGTCGAGCTCTCACACGCTCATCGGCTCGGTGATCGGCGTCGGCCTCGCGAACCAGTTCATGGCCGTGCACACGGCGACGAGCGGCGTCGACTGGAAGCAGGCCAGCAAGATCGGCCAGACCCTGCTCATCTCGCCTATCGTGGGCTTCGTCTGCGCGGGCGGCATGCTGTTGCTCATGCGCAAGATCATCAAGAACAAGGAGCTCTATGCGGCGCCGAAGGGCACGGAGCCGCCGCCGTTCTGGGTGCGTGGCCTCCTGCTGCTGACGTGCACGGGCGTGAGCTTCGCGCACGGCTCGAATGACGGGCAAAAGGGCATGGGCCTCATCATGCTGATCCTCATCGGCACGGTGCCCACGGCCTACGCGCTCAACCACGCCGTCTCGGCCAAGGAGTCGCAGGACTTCATCGCCGTCTCGGCGCACACGGCCGACACGCTGTCGCGCTACGCGGGCGGCGCCACGGTCGCTGGCGACGGGCGCCAAGAGGTGCAGGCGTACGTCCAGTCGCGCACGCTGACGCCGACGACGGTCGCGGGCATCGCGACGCTCGTGAGCAGCATCGGTCACGACATGTCGATCTACAAGGAGCTCAAGAACGTTCCGGCGGCGCAGACGCGCAACTTCCGCAACGACCTGTACGTCATCGGCGAGGCGATGCGGCTCATGGACAAGTCGCACGAGCCGACGATCGGCCCGGCCGACGCCGACGTGCTCAAGAACTACCGCAAGCACATCGACAAGGCGACGAAGTTCATCCCGACGTGGGTCAAGGTCGCCGTCGCGATGGCGCTCGGCCTCGGCACGATGATCGGCTGGAAGCGCATCGTCGTCACCGTCGGTGAGAAGATCGGCAAGGATCACCTCACGTACGCGCAGGGCGCCGCGGCCGAGCTCACGGCCATGGTGACGATCGGCGCCGCC
>DATAZS010000236.1:0-4732 GCA_036271915.1 Polyangia bacterium | reverse complement strand
ACCCTCGAGCCGCTCGACGAGCGCGCGCAGGCGCCCGAGGAGGTCTTCGAAGCGCTCCGGCGCCGCGGGCGAAGCCCGCGAAGCTTCGGACGAACCTTCGTTCGCGCCCGCCGTCTCACCCGTGCTCGGCATGGCAGCCCTTCTACGACATCCCGCCGCTGCTTTTCAATCTCCCAAGCCTGCTAAGATGCGCACCCCATGGCCATCGAGACCCCACCGGCCGAGCTCGGCGCCGCGTGCCCCGACTTCCGGCTGCCCGCCGTCGACGGACGGACGTACGCGCGCGATGACTTCGCGGCGTCGCCCGTGCTCGTCGTCATGTTCATCTGCAACCATTGTCCGTATGTGCAGGCGGTCGAGGATCGCTTGATCCGTCTGCAGCGCGAGTACGGCGCGCGCGGCGTCCAGCTCGTCGGCATCTGCTCGAACGACGCCGCGACGTACCCCGACGACGCGTTCGACAAGCTCGCCGCGCGCTGGCGCGAGCGCGGCTACGGCTTTCCGTACCTGCACGACGAGCCGCAGTCCGTCGCACGCGCCTTCGGCGCCGTCTGCACGCCCGACATCTTCGTCTATGACAGCGCGCGCCGCCTCGCGTACCGCGGCCGCATCGACGACTCGTGGAAGGACGAGAGCAGGGTCACGAAGCGCGAGCTCGCCGCGGCGCTCGACGCGATCCTCGCGGGAGACAGGCCGGCGACGCCGCAACGACCATCGATGGGATGCTCGATCAAATGGCTGAGTTAGTGCGCATCGGCCACGCGCGGGCCGCAAAAGGCGAGGGTGGCGGCGCTGGCAACAAGGACGTCAAGGCGCCGTGGCGCGACTACCTGCGCAAGAAGGGGTTGAAGACCACTCAGCAGCGCGAGGCGATCGTCGACGCGTTCCTGCGCAGCTCGGGTCACGTCGGGCTCGAGGACCTGCTGACGTACGCGCGCAAGAAGCACCCGAGCGTCGGCCTCGCGACGGTCTACCGCACGGTCAAGCTGCTCGAGGAGGCCGGCATCGCGGCCGCGCGCCACTTCGGCCCGGGCCAGACGCTGTACGAAGTGTCGGAGGGCCGCGCCCACCACGACCACCTCATCTGCGACAGCTGCGGCTTCATCACGGAGTTCGAGAGCGACGAGATCGAGGATCTCCAGGACGCGACGGCGAAGAGCTACGGCTTCAACGTCGTCCGCCACCGCCACGAGCTCTTCGGCCTGTGCGAAAAAGCCCGCGGCAACCCGAATGGCCGCTGCCCCGGCGAAGAAGCCGGCCGCAAGACGAAGCGCTAACTAGACACTGGCGAGGCACTGCAGCGCGAGGACGGTGATGTTGTCCGTCCCGCCTGCGGCGTTCGCGGCGTCGACGAGGCCCGACACCGCGGCCTCGAGGTTACCCGCGCCGCGCACGACCTCGAGCAGCTTCGGGTCCTCGACCATGCCCGACAGGCCGTCGGAGCACATGATGAAGATGTCCTGGTCGTGGATGTCGTGCGCGAGCACGTCGACCTGCACCGTCTCGCGCATGCCGAGGGCGCGCGTGATGACGTTCTTGTGCGGGAACTTACGCTGCTCCTCCTCGGACATGTTGGGCTTGGCGTCCTTGTAGTCCTCGAGCAGCGAGTGGTCGCGCGTCATCTGCAGGATCCCGCTCGGCCGGATCCGGTAACAGCGCGAGTCGCCCACGTGCGCGACGTAGAACTTGTCGCCCACGATCTGCCCGCCCACGATCGTCGTGCCCATGCCCTTGTACTTCGCGTCCTGGGCCGCCGAGCGGAAGATGCGCTGGTTCGCCATCTTCACGCCGACGACGAGCCGGTTCTCGATGAACGACAGGTGGCGGTCCAGCTTGTACGGCCAGGTCGCCTCTTCGTCTTTGCTGCGCGCGAAGAACTCCTGCATGACGTCGGCGGCCATCTTCGAGGCCACCTCGCCCGAGGCGTGACCGCCCATGCCGTCGGCGACGAGGAACAGCTGCTCGTCCTCTATCAACGAGAAATAGTCCTCGTTGTGGGTGCGCTTCATCCCGACGTCGGTCTTGGCGGCGTAACGAATGCGCATGGGCTCGGACCATCCAAGGTAATGGGGGCGTCCAGAGGCGTCAATTCGTGGCTGCGTTCGAAGATGCATCGCGCGCACTTTTTCGTGACGCCGGCGAGGCAAAGACCTCGGGCGCCGCGCGCGGAAGTTTCGTTGACAGGCAAAAATGACGCGGGTAGGGTACTGCTCAAATGTCTAGTCCCAGGGCCCGAACATGAAGACGCAGCGTGCCGCGCTGCTCGCGATCGGCGACGAGGTGCTGCGCGGGGAGGTGGCCAATTCCAACGGGAACTTCATCGCCGACCGTATGTTCGAGGCGGGGTTCGAGATGGTCGAACAGGTCGTCGTCTCGGACGATCCGCTCGCCATCCGCGAGGTGCTCGTCCGCCTGCGCGCGACCGCCGACGTCATCATCGCCACGGGCGGCCTCGGGCCGACGGAGGACGACCGCACGGTGGACGTCGTCGCCGATCTGTTTGGCACGGGGACGGTCGCCGACGAGCCGTCGCTCGGCGCCATGAAGAAGCGCTTCTCGACGCACGGCTTCGAGATGACGCCCAACAATCTTCGTCAGGTCCGCATTCCGGTGGGGGCGAAGGCGCTGCCCAACAGCGCCGGGATCGCGCCAGGGTTCGTCGTGCGCATCGGGGGCGCCGACGCGTACTTCCTGCCCGGCGTGCCGCGGGAGATGGAGCGCATGTTCGTCGACGAGGTGCTGCCGCGCCTGCAGCGCCGCTTGGCCGAGGCGGGGCTGCCGCGCGCCGCCGTGCGCACGTGGCACGTCTACGGGATGGGCGAGTCGCACATCGATCATCGTCTGTCTGGTCTGCTGACGGGGATAGAAGGGGCGACGCTGCATTTTCGGACGTCGCACCCCGTGAATCACGTCAAGGTCGTCGTGCGCGGCGCCAGCGTCGAAGACGAGCAGGCGACGCTCGAGCACATCGACGGCGAGCTGCGCAAGCGCATCGGCCCCGGCATCTACGCCGTCGACGGCGAGAGCTTCCCGGGCGCGGTCGCCAAGGCGCTGCGCGCGCAGGATCCACCCGCGACGCTCGCGATCGCTGAATCGTGTACGGGCGGTCTCGCGGGTGAGCTCGTGACGCGCGAGCCGGGCTCGTCGACGTTCTTCCGCGGCGGGATCATCGCCTACAGCGACGAGATCAAGACGGGCGTCCTCGGCGTCAAGCCCGAGACGATCGCCGACTTCGGCGCCGTGAGCGAGCCCACTGCGCGCGAGATGGCTGAGGGCGCGAAGCGCGTGTGCGGCTCGCTGGTGGCCGTCGCCATTACGGGCGTCGCGGGACCGGGCGGCGGCACGCCCGAGAAGCCCGTCGGCACGGTGTGCTTCGCCGTGTGCGGGCCCGGGACGACGCGCACGTCGACCAAGCTCTTCGCCGGCAACCGCGAGCGCGTCCGCGTCGCGGCGGCCTACTACGCCCTCGACCTCGCGCGCCGCTACTTCGACACCCGCAAGCGATAACCCTATCAAGCGATAGCCCTTCAAAACGATGACGACACTCGCTCCTCAAGGCCTTCGCAGCTTCGTCGCCGTGCCGCTCCCTGGCGCGTTGCAGGCGGAGCTCGCGGCGGCGGCAGCTGAGCTCGCGCGCGAGTTGCCAGGCGTGAAGTGGTCGAAGAAGCCCGAGAACTTCCACGTCACGATGAAGTTCCTCGGGCCCGTCGCGGCCGAGGTGCTCGAGGCGCTCGGCGCGGCTCTCAGTGAGGCCCTCGCCGAGGTTCTCCCCTTCGAGCTTCAGCTCCACGGGTTCGGGGCTTTCCCGTCTCCCGAGGACGCGAAGGTGCTCTTCGCCAAGGTCTGGGACGAGACGTACAAGCTCGCGGAGCTCGCCGACATCGTCGAGACGGCGTCAGCGCGGATGGGCATTCCGCGCGAGGCGCGACCCTTCACGGGACACGTCACCCTCGGGCGTTCGCCTACGCCTACGGCCTACGCCTACGAAGGAAGGCGTCGACGCCCGCGCCGCGCTCGAGTCGCGGACCGACTTACCGGTGGGCTTGGTGGTCGTCGAGGAGGTTCACGTCTACGAGAGCCAACTGGGCGGCGAGGGCTCGACCTACGTTTTGCGGCGCCGCGCGCGCTTGAACGCGCGGGCCAACTGATAACGACAAGGAGAAAACACGATGGCCGACAAGATGACTGAAAAGACCGAAGCGAAGACCGAGACGAAGGAAGCCAAGCTCGCGGCCGTGGCCCCGGCCCCGGCGGCGCCCCCGCGCGACGACAAGCGCGACAAGGCCATCGATCTCGCCGTGTCGACCATCGAGAAGCAGTTCGGCAAGGGCAGCATCATGCGGCTAGGCGAGGACCACGCGCCGCCCGAGGTCAAGGTCGTCCCCACGGGCTCGCTCGGCCTCGACATCGCGCTCGGCGTCGGCGGCCTGCCGCGCGGCCGCATCATGGAGATCTACGGACCGGAGTCCTCGGGCAAGACGACCCTCGCCTTGCACGCTGTGTCCCAGGCCCAGAAGCTGGGCGGCATCTGCGCCTTCGTCGACGCCGAGCACGCGCTCGACGTCGGCTACGCGCGCAAGCTGGGCGTCCGCACGGACGACCTGCTCGTCTCGCAGCCCGACTGCGGCGAACAGGCCCTCGAGATCACGGAGATGCTCGTGCGCTCGGGCGCCGTCGACGTCATCGTCGTCGACTCGGTGGCGGCCCTCACGCCGCGCGCCGAGCTCGAGGG
>DATAZS010000235.1:0-4573 GCA_036271915.1 Polyangia bacterium | reverse complement strand
CGGCGTGCCGGCGGGCTGCGGCGTGCACGCGCCCGTGCCCGCGGCGCACGCCGTGCACGAGGGACAGCTCGCCGACCCGCAGCACACGCCGTCGACGCAGTTGCCGCTGATGCATTGGACGAGCGACGTGCACGCGAGGCCGTTGGCCTTGAGCGCGCAGCTCTTCGCCGCGCCCGCGCCCTGGCAGGTGAAGGGTGCGACGCAGTCGCCGTCGATCGCGCACACCGTCTTGCACGCGCTCGCGCCGCAGACGTAGGGCGAGCACGTGCTCGTCGTCGCGATCGCGCAGCCGCCTGCGCCCGTGCAGTGCGAGACGGGCGTGAAGGTCGTGCCCGCGCACGAGGCTGCGCCGCACGCGACGCTCGTGCTCGCTTGCTCACACGCGCCGCTGCCCGTGCAGTTGCCCGTGTTGCCGCACGGCGAAGCGGCCGCGCAGCCCATGTGCGGTTCGGGCATGCCCGCGCCGATCTTCGCGCACGTACCTGTGGCGCACGTCTCGCAGAGACCGCACGAGGACGTCGCGCAGCAAACGCCGTCGACGCAGGAGTTGCCGGTGAGGCAGTCGGTCGTCATCACGCACGTCTGGCCGAGCCGCCTCTTCGTGCCGCACAGGCCCGTCTGCTTGTCGCAGATGTCGGGCAGCAAGCAGTCGGCGTCGACGGAGCAGGCCGCCTTGCACGCCGACACGCCGTTGCACAGGTAGGGCGCGCACGACTGCGTCGTCGCCCCGACGCACGTGCCGGCGCCGTCGCAGGTGCGCACGTTCGTGAGCGTCGCGGCGCCCGCAGGGCACGTGGCGGCCATGCACGCCGTACCCGCGGCGTAGACGCGGCACGCGCCCTTTCCGTCGCACGCTCCGTCGGTGCCGCACGTGTCCGATCCCTGATCGAGGCAGCGGCCGCGCGGATCGCTGCCACCGTTCGCGATGTTCGCGCAGTGGCCGAGCGTCCCCGATAGCACGCACGACGTGCACGTGCCCACGCACGCGCCGTCGCAGCAGACGCCCTGCGCGCAGAAGCCCGAGAAGCACTCGGTGGCGTCGGCGCAGGTCTTGCCGACGCCCTTCAACCCGCACGAGCCGTTGGTGCAGACCGCGGGCGCCGCGCACTCGGCGTCCGTCGTGCAAGACGCGTTGCACACGTTGACACCGCACTGGAACGGGAAACACGAGCTCGCCGCGGGCGTGACGCACGCGCCCTGGCCGTCGCACGTCGACCCCGGCGTGAACGTCGTCGAGCTCGACGGGCACGTCGAGTCCGCGCACGCCGTGCCGCTCGCGTACTTCTGGCACGCGCCCGCCTGGCACTTGCCGTTGGTGCCGCAGCTCGCGGCGCCTTGATCGGCGCACAGGCCCGCCGGATCGCTCGCGTCGTTCGGCACGTTCGTGCACGTGCCGAGCGAGCCCGACAGCGCGCACGACGTGCACGCCCCCGCGCAGGCGGCGTTGCAGCACACCCCCTGCGCGCAGAACGTCGACTGGCACTCGGCGGACGCGGAGCACGACGCGCCGATGGCCTTCTCGCCGCACGAGTTGCTGTTGCACGTCGTCGGCGAGATGCAGTTCTGGTCGGTCGTGCAGGCGCTGAAGCAAGAGTTGCCGTTGCACACGTAAGGCGCGCACGGCAGCGAGTCGGGCGGCGTGCACTGGCCCGTCGCGCTGCACGTCGAGGAGGGCGTATAGACGTTGCCCGAGCAGCTCTCGGGCGCGCACACCGTGCCCTCTTTGTATCGCTGGCAGCCGCCGCTGCCGTCGCAGCGTCCGTTCTCGCCGCAGGTCGTCGCGCCCTCGTCCATGCACACGTTCTTCGAATCGACGGCGCCCACCGCCAGCGGCGTGCAGTGCCCCATGCTCGACGCGAGCCCGCAGCTGCGGCACGCGCCGCCGCACGCGTCGTCGCAGCACACGCCCTCGGCGCAGATGTTCGACAGACACTCGGCGCCGGCGCCGCACGGTTGTCCGAGGTTCTTCTTGCCGCACTGGCCGTTGACGCACGCGCGACCCACGTCGCAGTCCGCGTCGCTGCTGCACGTCTGCGTGCAGGCGCCGCCCGCGCACAGGAACGGCGAGCAGGTCTCCACGCCCTGCGGCCGGCAGGTGCCGATGCCGTCGCACGTGCCCGGCGTGTTGCGCCGCGTGCCCGTGCACGAGGCCGCGATGCAGATGGTCTCGGGCGCGTACTTCGTGCAGCCGCCGAACCCGTCGCACGTGCCGGTCGAGCCGCAGCTCGACGTGCCCTGATCGACGCAGACCGCGCGTGGATCGGCGATGCCCTGATCGACGGGCCAGCACGTGCCCAAACGATCGGGCAACGCGCACGACACGCAGCCGCCCTGGCAGGCGACGTTGCAGCACACGCCGTCGGCGCAGAATCCCGACGCGCAGTCGGCGTTCTTGCCGCAGCTCGCGCCCTTCATCTTCTTGCCGCAGCTCGCGTTCACGCACTGCTGGCCGGCGACGCACTGGCTGGACACAATGCAGGCGCCGAAGCACGCGCCCTGCGTCGGGTCGCACGAATAGGGCGCGCAGATCGTCGTGGGGCCCGGCTTGCAGCGGCCGGCGCCGTCGCACGCGAACGCGCCCACGACGGCGTCGCCCGAGCACGCGCCGGCCTTGCACACCGTGCCCGCGACGAAGCGGCGACAGGCGCCCGCGCCGTCACACGTCCCGTCGAACCCGCACGTCGACGGATCGCTGGTCGCGCACGCCGTCGCGTCGCGCGGCTTGGCGCCCGCGACGGAGGACGTGCACGTGCCGGGCGAGCCGGGCGCGGCGCACGTCTTACACGACTCGGAGCACGCCGTTCCGCAACAGACGCCGTCGACGCAAAAATCGGTGGCGCAGTCCGAGGCGCACGCGCAGGCCTGACCCGTCGCCTTCTTCGTGCCGGCGTCGCCGCACGCGACCTCGGGGCCTGTGCGCTCGATCGGGGCGTCGCGGCCGCCCGCTTCGGCGTCGCGCGCATCAAAGCTCGTGGCCGCGTCCTTGTCGGGGTGCGTGGGCGCGCCGCCGTGCCCTCCGCAACCGATCGCGACCAGAGCCACGGCGCCCATCAGTGCGCCGAGACGTCCGCTCACGCCGCCACCAACCCCATTCCCCGCAGAGATTCCATGACTTCCGGGACGTCTACGGTATCACGCCGCGCGCCATGCCGGCAAAACCTGGATCCGGTTGCGCCGCGCGGGAGTCCCCCGTCAGCGATTTGCGGGAGGTTCCCCGATTGGGCGCTATTTGCGGTCGGTCCAGACGGCGTCGGCCGTGGGGCCCTGCTCGATGAGGTCGCGGCGTTGGTTGCCGGTCACGCCCAGCAGCAGCCCCAAGACGACGAAGGGCCACCCGAAGATCAGATACGTCTGCGTCGTCTCGTAGGAGTGACCTTCGGCCTCCGTCACGAAGATGCGCGTGCCGTCCCTCACCGTCATCGCGATGGTGCGCCGCGCGGGCTTGTCGAGCTCGCGCGGCATGTTCGTTTCATACTGCCGGTTGACGTAGATCGCCCAACCCAGCAGCGCGAGACCGACGACGATGGACGCGAGCGAGATCAGCTTGCGGCCCAATTTGATTTTGGTGCTCGGGTGGACGGGCATTGATTTCGACTTGGGAGTATACAGGCGGCGGAGGCGAGTCATTCATGCGTGTGCGTCCCGCCCGCCCGGCTGATCTTCCGCGTATCTCGGAGCTCGCGGCCGAGCTCGTGCGCCAGCACCACCGGCTCGATCCCGAACGTTTCCTGCTCGTCGAGCCGATCGCCGAGGGCTATGGCCGCTTCTTCACGGGTGAGCTGCGCCGCAAGGGCGCCCTCATCCTCGTGGCCGAGGACGTTGATGTGATCTTGGGCTACGCCTACGCGACGCTCGAGCCGCGCAACTGGAATGATCTCTTGGACGCGGCGGGGAAGTTGAATGACCTGTTCGTCGACGCGACGGCGCGCCGTCGGGGCGTGGGACGCGCGCTCGTGCGCGCGGTGTTCGACACGCTCATCGCGCGGGGCGCGCCGCGCGTCGTGCTCATGTCGGCGTGGCGGAATCCAGACGCGCACGCGTTCTTCGAGGCGCTGGGTTTCCGCCGCACGATGCTCGAAATGACGGCCGAGCTCGCGGCCCCTCGCGCCGCGGGCGACGTGGATCCATAATGCGCGCCTAACTTTCGTTCGGGAGATTCTGTATGTCCACGACCGCTCGCTTTGTCGGCGCCCTCATCGTCGCGTCGTGCGCCGTCTTCGTGAGCGAGTGCGGCAGCCCCGAGTCGTTCCGCGCGGGAGCGAACGGCCTCGGCGCGGGCGGCCAGGGCGACTTCAACGTCGCGGGCGCGAGCGGCGCGATCGCTCTCGACGCAGGCGCCGCGGGCGCAGGTGGAACGGCGGGCGCGACCGGGACGGCGGGCGCCATAGGAACGGCCGGCGCGCCGGGCACCGCCGGCGCGACGGGAACGGCGGGCGCGAGCGGCACCGCCGGCGCGACGGGGACGGCGGGCGCGACGGGGACGGCAGGCGCGAGCGGCACGGCAGGCGCGAGCGGGACGGCTGGCGCGAGCGGGACGGCTGGCGCGAAGGGCACCGCGGGCGCCGGTGATGCC
>DATAZS010000234.1:0-7811 GCA_036271915.1 Polyangia bacterium | reverse complement strand
CACCCCGCCGGCTCTCTACGCGATGCGCGGCGCGAGGACTACATGCGGCGCAGCGACTCGACCGTGCGCGTCGCCATGCGCTCCTTCTTCTCGGTCTTCTTCACGTCGTTCTCGAACGCGTACACGATGAGGAGCGCGCCCTCGACCGTGTAGTACTCGAGCTCGCACTCGTGCTTGTTGGTGGCGACCTTGCACGTGCCGACGGCGTAGTGGGCCTTGAGGTGCGACGGGCCGATCAGCTTCTCTTCGCCGTTGCCCTTCCAGTTGAGGTTCGTGAGCTCGAGGTTCGCCGCGATCTCGCCGATGCGCTTCGTCGACTCGTTGGGGCGCTCGAACTCGACGAACGCGAGGACGCTGGTCTTGTCCTTCGGGTGGAAGATGGTCCAGGGGCCCTTCTTCGTCTCGACCCAGCCGTTGCCCGGGTGGTTGAACTCCATGTGCGCGCGGCCGAGGCGGATGACCTTCTCGGACTTGTCCTTGCCGCCGCCTTCCTTGGCGCCCTTCTCGCCGTGCTCGCCGTGCTCGCCCTTCTCGCCCTTCGCGCCCTTGCCGTGCTTGCCGTGCTCGCCCTTCTCGCCCTTCTCGGGCTTGTCCGGCTGGCTCGACGCTTCGGGCTCGGGCGGCGGCGCAGGCGCGGCCGTCTCCGCCGGCGCGGGCGTCGTCGCCGCGGGGGGCGGCGGCGCGGGCGCGGCCGTGGCAGCTGCCTGCGGCTCGGCCGACGCGGCGGGCTTGTCGCCCTTGTCTCCGCCGCCGCACGCGGTCGCCGTGAGCGCGAGGGTGACGACCGTGCCCAACATAACCTTCGTCCAGTTCATCCGCATTTATGCTGCCTCCAGGCGCCGCAGTAGAACCGGAACGGTCGAGAGCGGCAAGCGGATGCGCCCCTGCCGGCGCCGCGGCGCTGCGGGCGCGACGCCGCGACGCGCGCTCGCGGCCCGCGTCGGTTAGGCTCGCGTCACCCATGGCGCCAAAGCCCCTCTTCAACAGCTCCTCCGGTGGGTCGTCCGGTTCGAGGGTGCCGGTCGTGCTCGGCGTCGTCGCGATCGCCGCGGCCGGCGCGGGCTACTACCTGTTCGGGAGGTCGACCGCGATGCCCCCGCCGGCGCCCGCCGTCGGCGCCGCGCCGAAGCCGCGCGCGCCGAAGGACGTGCCCGTGCCCGGCAAGACGAAGCCGGTCGCCGCGGGCAAGCTCCACATGGGCGGGCCGGGCGGCGACCCCGACGAGCTCCCGGCCAAGGACGTCGACGTCGCCGCGTTCGAGATCGACGAGACCGAGGTCACCGTCGCGGCGTACGCCGCCTGCGTCGCTGCGGGCAAGTGCACCCCGGCGGACAAGAACGGCCCATGCAATTTCGGCCGCGCCGATCGCCTCGACCACCCGATCAACTGCGTCGATCAAGGGCAGGCGATCGCGTACTGCAAGTTCGTCGACGAGCGCCTCCCGCGCGAGGAAGAGTGGGAGTACGCGGCGCACGGCTCGGACGACCGCACGTACCCCTGGAAGGACGGCCCGCCCGGCGGCCAGCTCTGCTGGAACGGCGAGGGCAACGACGAGGGCAAGGACCACCGCGCCGGCACGTGCCCC
The DNA here is from genome assembly GCA_036271915.1 of Polyangia bacterium. GTDB lineage: Bacteria > Myxococcota_A > Polyangia > Fen-1088 > Fen-1088 > DASZFV01. The sequence continues at coordinate 6,226 of DATAZS010000234.1, read as the reverse complement.
GTCGGCGACTACCCCGCGGGCGCGTCGCCGTTCGGCGCGCTCGACATGGCCGGCAACGTCTGGGAGTGGGTCGACGCGCCGTACTGCCCGTACGACAAGCCGGGCTGCGCGAGCGAGGAGCGCGTGATCCGCGGCGGCGCGTGGAACAACCTCGTGCCCGCCTTCGTCCGGGCGCGCGACCGCAGCAAGGAGCTCCACACGGCCCGAAACGGCAACGTCGGCTTCCGGTGCGCCAAGTAGCCGACGCTTTCGGCAGGCCGCGGGCGCTGCGAATTGCGCGCCCCGCCGCGCGCGACTAGTACGACCTCGCTCTTCCGTGGGCTAGGGCCCGGGAGCAGCGGAGCGCGCGCATGTTTACCTGGGCGATGAAGAAGGTCTTCGGCACCTCGCACGAGCGGGCCATCCGCCGCATGCGGCCGAGGGTGGAAGCGATCAACAGCCTCGAGCCCGAGCTCACGAAGCTCACCGACGCGCAGCTCAAGGCGAAGACGGCCGAGTTCCGCGAGAAGATCGACAACGGCGCCACCGTCGACGACCTGCTCGTCCCGGCGTTCGCCGTGTGCCGCGAGGCGGGCCGCCGCGTCCTCCGCATGCGGCACTACGACGTGCAGCTCATCGGCGGGCAGGTGCTCCACAACGGCGCCATCGCCGAGATGCGCACGGGCGAGGGCAAGACGCTCGTCGCCACCCTGCCCTGCTACCTCAACGCGCTCGAGGGCAAGGGCGTCCACGTCGTCACCGTCAACGACTACCTCGCCAAGCGCGACGCCGAGTGGATGGGCCGGCTCTACAGCTTCCTCGGCATGACGACGGGCACCGTCGTGAACCAGCAGAACGACGTCGACAAGAAGGAGGCGTACCGCTGCGACATCACGTACGGCCAGAACAACGAGTTCGGCTTCGACTACCTGCGCGACAACATGAAGTTCTCGGCGCTCGAGTACGCGCAGAAGCCGCTCCACTACGCGATCGTCGACGAGGTCGACTCGATCCTCATCGACGAGGCGCGCACGCCGCTCATCATCAGCGGGCAGGGCGAGCGCTCGAGCGACAAGTACAAGCAGATCAACGAGGTCATCCCGAGGCTCCGCAACGAGGCGCACTACGCCGTCGACGAGAAGGGCCACACCGTCACGCTGACGGACGAGGGCACCGAGCTCGCGGAGCGGCTGCTCCAGGGCCTCGGCGTGTTGAAGAGCGGGACCAACCTCTACGAGGCCGACAACCTCGAGACGCTCCACATCCTGAACCAGTGCCTGCGCGCGCACTCGCTCTACAAGCGCGACGTGAACTACCTCGTCGAGCAGGGCAAGGTCGTCATCGTCGACGAGTTCACGGGTCGCAAGCTCCACGGCCGGCGCTGGAGCGACGGCCTGCATCAGGCGGTCGAGGCGAAGGAGAACGTCAAGATCCAGGAAGAGAGTCGCACGATGGCGACGATCACCTTCCAGAACCTCTTCCGGCTCTACAAGAAGCTCTCGGGCATGACCGGCACGGCCGACACCGAGGCCGCCGAGTTCCACTCGACCTACAAGATCGACGTCGTCATCATCCCGACGAACAAGCCCATCATCCGCGACGACCAGGAAGACCTCGTTTACAAGACGGAGAAGGAGAAGTTCACCGCCGTCATCGCCGAGATCACCGACGCGCACGAGCGCGGCCAGCCCGTGCTCGTCGGCACGACGAACGTCGAGAAGAGCGCCGCGATCAGCCGCATGCTGACCAAGCGCAAGATCAAGCACAACGTCCTCAACGCGAAGCACCACGAGAACGAGGCGTACGTCGTCGCGCAGGCCGGCAAGAAGGGCGCGATCACCGTCTCGACGAACATGGCCGGCCGCGGCACGGACATCATCCTCGGCGGCAACCCCGAGATGGTCGCGAAGATCCGCTTCAAGGAGGAGAACCGCCTCCCCGAGGCCGAGCCCGACGCGTACAACGATCTCGTCGACCAGCTGCGCGAGGAGTTCAAGGTCGAGGGCGACGAGGTGCGCGACATCGGCGGCCTCTACATCGTCGGCACCGAGCGCCACGAGTCGCGCCGCATCGACAACCAGCTCCGCGGCCGCGCCGGCCGCCAGGGCGACCCGGGCAAGAGCCGCTTCTACCTCTCGCTCGAGGACGACCTCATGCGCATCTTCGCGGGCGACCGCGTGAAGAACCTCATGGAGCGCATGGGCATGCCCGACGACGAGCCCATCGAGCACCCGTGGGTGACGAAGAGCGTCGAGAACGCGCAGAAGAAGGTCGAGGAGCGCAACTTCGACATGCGCGCGAACCTCCTCGAGTACGACGACGTGATGAGCGCGCAGCGCAAGACGATCTACGACGTTCGTCAGTCGCTCCTCCAGGGCCGCTACGACCCCGAGGTCCTCGACGACGAGGGCAAGCCGACGGGCGACAAGCGCGTCGTGAAGCCGATGAAGCGCATCACCGAGGCGGTGCTCCCCGCGATCGGCCAGCTCCTCGGCATGTACGCGACCGAGCCCGTCATGCCGCACGACTCCGAGGGCAACCCGCGCGAGATCACCCGCAAGGACTTCGACAAAGCGGGGCCGCTCCTCCAGCCCGACTCGCTCGTCGAGGAGATCTACAAGTCCTGGGGCGTGAAGATCGATCTCGAGGGCCGCGACGACGAGATGCCCGAGATCTTCGAGGAGCTCGTCGACCTCGTGCCGACGGCGCTGACCGAGCAGCGCGAGCGCGCGCTCGACCTCATCGATCGCATCATCGGCGCGATGATCGAGGAGAGCTGCCCGCCCAAGAAGCCGCCCGAGGACTGGGACTGGGGCGGCGTGTTCCAGGGCTTTCACGAGCTCTTCGGCGCCGACCTGCCGGACGAGATCCACCACGTGGGCGACGCGGAGCTCCTCGCGCAGGATCTCTTCAAGCGCGCCGAGAAGATCTTCATCGAGCGCGAGGAGCAGATCGGCACGGAGCTCATGCTCCGCATCTTCCGGCACGTGTACCTCGAGCAGCTCGATCGCGCGTGGGTCGATCACCTGACCGACATGGATCACCTGCGCGACGGCATCGGCCTCCGCGGCTACGGGCAGAAGGATCCGAAGCAGGAGTACAAGAAGGAGGGCTACCGCATGTTCGTCGACATGGTGGCGCGCACCTCCAACGACGTCATCGCCGAGCTCTTCAAGCAGGGCATGATGCGCCCCGCGCAAGAGAGCGAGATCGAGGAGCGAGATCTGCGCCGCCACGCAGAGGAGCTCGCCCGCGCCGTCGCCCGCCACGAGGAGGAGCCCCTGCCGCCCGCGGCGCCGCCCGAGCCGGAGCCCATCATCCGCGCCGAGCAAGAGTGCCCCTGCGGCAGCGGCAAGGCGTTCAGCACGTGTCACGGCGCCGAAGAGGAAGCCTCGGTCTGAGGCGGGCGCTGCGGCGTCAACCGGGCGCGGCGGCTCCGCTACGGTGCTCGCCGTACCCATGTACGGCTCCGCTCCGTTGCTCGCCGTCGCACCCGTCTGACGCCGCATCGCCCACCTCGGACGGCGGTCCTCGCACGGGCGGGGAGGGGGCGTCCTCGTGACGCCGGAGGGGGCGGGGCATCGCGAGACCTTTACCTGGGGGCCCGAACGGTTCACCCTCAGGGTCGGATGGGCGACGAGAAAAACCACGACGGGCCGCCCGCGTCCTTCCTCAAGACGCAGGTGGTCGATACAGATCCGCGGAGCACCGTGCGGCGCGGCGTCCTGCTCGTGTCGAGCGGCCTCGACGCGGGTCGCGTCCTGCGGCTGCCGAACCGCCCGCTCGTCACGTTCGGCCGCGCGCCCGAGTGCGATTTCCCCTTCGACGACGCGAGCCTCTCGCGCGAGCACGCCCGCCTCGCCGTGGCGATGGGCGAGTACGTCATCAAGGACGCCGACTCGACGAACGGGAGCTTCGTCAACGACGCGCGCATCACCACGGCCAAGCGCCTCAACGACGGCGACCGCATCCAGCTCGGCTCGAACCTGGTCCTGCGCTTCTCGCTCGTCGACGACGCCGAGCTCGAGGCGCTCGAGCGCGTCTACAACGCGGCGATCAAGGACGGCCTCACGGGCGTCTACAACAGGAAGCACCTCGAGGAGCGCCTCGACGCCGAGATCGCGTTCGCCAACCGCCAGGGCACCGCGCTCTCCGTCGCCATCTTCGACGTCGACCATTTCAAGAAGGTGAACGACACGTACGGCCACCTCGGCGGCGACCAGGTGCTGAAGACCGTCGCCGGGACGCTCGCGGCCACGCTTCGGGTCGAGGACGTGCTCGCGCGGTACGGCGGCGAGGAGTTCGTCGTCGTCGCGCGCGGGCTCGACGTGGCGCACGGCGTCGCCCTCGCCGATCGCGCGCGCGCCCTCCTCGCCAGCACGAAGATGGAGTTCGAGGGCAAGACGTTCCAGGTGACCACGAGCGCCGGCGTGGCGTCGCTCGCCTGCTGTCCGAAGGCCGACAAACCGACGCTGCTCGGCCTCGCCGACAGCCGCCTCTACCGCGCGAAGCAGGCCGGCCGAAACCGCGTCGTCGGCCCCTGAGAGCCGCGTGTTTGACGCGTTCCCGCCGCCTCCGTACCGTGTGTGAGATGTCGCCCGCGCGGAGCTCCGGAGCGACCAGGTCGGCGAGGTGGCTCGCCGCGTGCGGTGCGCTCGCGGCGATCGTGATCAGCGGCGGCGTCGCGCGGGCCGACCGCATCGGGGACGCGTCGCCCCCCGCGACGCCGGTCGGCCTTCAACCGGTCGTCGCGCCGCACGGCGTGATCGTCGTCGCCGGCTCGGACGACGCGACCGCCGCCGCGCGCGCGCTCGCCTTCGACGTGTACCGCGACGCCTCGCTCCGCCCCGCGATCGACGACGCGACGGCCCGCGTCCTCGCTGGCGACGCGCCTGACGCGAGCGCGAGCGCGAAGATCCAGGACCTCGCCGAGGCGCGCGCGTCTGCCGCGAAGGCCCCGGGCGACGCCGCCGCGCGCAGGCTCTTCGCGTCGATCGGCGTCGAGCTCCACGCGGAGCTCGTCGTCGTCGTCACGCTCGACGGCGGTCGGCCGATCGCGCGCGCGCGCAAGCCGACGTCCACCGCGTTCGAACGCGTCGAGATGGGCGCGTCGATCGAGCGCGGCGTGGCGCCCTCTGGCCCAAACGCGCCCTCGGTCGGTGATGTCGTGACGTGGCCTGGCGCGCGGCTGCTCTTGAAGGGCCTGCTCACCGCGCCCATCGTCAAGGTCGCGGCGACGGCGCCTGCGACCGCGCCCGTCGTGCCCGAGGCGCAGGAGCGGCCCATGTGGAAGTCGCCCTGGTTCTGGGCCTCGCTCGGCGGCGTCGCGGCGGTCGGCGTCACGGTGTTCGCGCTGTCGAAGGCGGGCGGAGACAGCGGGACGGTGCACCTCAACGGGCACGTCGGGCCGTGACCGCCCTACGCCTGCACCGGCGTCGCGTCGCGGGGGTCGCCGCGCTCGCGTTCACGTCGGCGCTCGCGCTCGTCGCGCGCGTGGCATCGGCGGCCGACGACGCGCCTTCGTCCGTCGCGCGCGCTCGGCCGTTCGACGCGCCCGACACCGCGTCCGACGCGCCCACGCCGCCGCTGCCGCCGGGCTACCAGCTCTCGGAGAGCAACGGCCTGCGCTTCCACTATCACCCCGTCGTCCGCGAGCGTGTCGCGTCGCTCCTCGCCAAGGCGGCGAAGATCCGCGCCGAGCTGAGCGCGCGCCTCGGCCTTCCCGTGCTCGGCGCCGTCGAGATCCGCGTCGCGCCCGCGCGCGCCGAGATGTCGCAGCTCGCGCCAGCGCCGGTGCCGCCGTTCGCGACCGCCGTCGCCTTCTCGCGCCAGCGCCTCGTCGTGATGAGCCTCGGCTCGGCCGACGCGCGCGAGCCCGCCGACCTCGAGGCGACGCTCCGCCACGAGCTCGCGCACATCGCCCTCGACGAGGCCGTCGCGGACCACGCGATTCCGCGCTGGGTGCACGAGGGCTTCGCCGCGGACTTCTCGGGCGAGTCACGGGCCTCGTGCGCCGAGGCGCTGTTCTCGGCGTCGATGCACGAGCGGCTCGTCCCGCTCGACGGGCTCGACTCGCAGCTCCCCGAAGGCGCGCCCGAGGGCTCGCTCGCGTTCGCGGAGGCCGTCGACTTCGCGCGGTTCCTCGGCGAGCCGGCGGCGGCGCCGCACATCGGCGACGTCGCCCGCCGCGTGCGCGAGGGGGCGGCGTTCGACGCAGCCCTGTCGACATCGTTCGGCGAGGACGCGG
>DATAZS010000233.1:0-7657 GCA_036271915.1 Polyangia bacterium | reverse complement strand
CTTGACGACCTGTTCGTCGACGTCGACGACGAGCACCTCCTGCCCGGCGGCGGAGCTCGCGGAACCTTCAGGTGCGTCGGCCATCGCGCTCCGTCGAAGGTACTCCGGTTCGCGCTCACCATCCACATTCGCTTTCGCGCTGAACGTCCGGACCCCGCGCCCCCGGGTCCGTCGGCGAGGCTGATATACTGACTGTTCTGGACAGCATGAACTCGCTCCTCGATCGCGCCCTCGCGGCGGCCCGCCAGCTCGGCGCTTCGGACATTCACCTCAAAGGTGGCCTCGCGCCCATCCTGCGCATCGACGGCGACCTGCGGACGCTGTCCGACGTGCCACCGCTGTCTCCCGAGTTCGTCCACAGCCTCGCGATGTCGCTGCTGCACGATCGGCGGCGCGAGATCCTCGACCGCACGGGCGACGTGTCGTTGTCGATCACGGCGCCCGATCGGTCTCGGCAAAGGGTCCACGTCTGGCAATACCGGGGCGGCACGGCGGTCGCGGTCCGCCTCGTGCCCGCGCAGGCGCCCTCCCTCGAGAAGCTCGAGCTGCCGCCGGTCGTGGCGGGGCTCACGGCGGCGGGCGCGGGGCTCGTGCTCGTCACGGGGCCGAGCGGCGCCGGCAAGACGACGACGCTCGCGTCGCTCGTCGATCACGTCGGCGGCGAGCGCGCCTGCCACATCATCACCGTCGAGGATCCCGTCGAGATCGTGCTCAAGGATCGGCGCAGCGTCGTCGTGCAGCGCGAGATCGGGCTCGACGCGCCCAACGCCGCGGCCGCGATCCGCGCGGCGCTCCGACAAGACGTCGACCTCCTCGCCGTCGGCGAGCTGCGCGAGGGGGACGCCGTCGAGCTCGCGGTCTTCGCCGCCGAGACGGGGCGCCTCGTGTTCGCGGGCGTGAGCGCGCGCGACGCCGTGGGCGCCGTCGGGCGCCTGCTCGAGATGGGGACTGACCGACCCGCGCTGCGCGGGCGGCTCGCGGGCGTCCTGCGGGGCGTGCTCGCGCAACAGCTCGTGCCGCGCGCCGACGGCAAAGGCCGCCGCGCCGTCGCCGAGGTCCTCCTGGTCGACGACGAGGCGCGCGCCCAGCTGCGCGATCCGGCTGGCGAGGCCGCGCTGCGCGCGGCGCTCGCGTCGGGCCGCCCTGCCGGCAGCCAGAGCTTCGACGCCGCGCTCGTCGCGCTCGCGCGTGCTCGGCACATCTCCGTCGAAAACTCCGTCGCCCGCGCGACCGACGTCGCGGCCGTGCGGGCGCTGCTCGCCAACGAGAACGAGGCGGCCTCGCCCCGCGCCACGAAGGTGTCGGCGGACGACCCCGAACACGACGAAGACGACGAGCCTGTTGAGGACGACGCGCGGGCCGATTAGTCTTCCGCACCCCATGTCCAATCCGACGTCTACCCCCCGGCTCTCGAACGAGGTCCGGCGGGCCTTCCTTTCTTACTTCGGCGCGCAGAAGCACGCAGAGGTCCCGAGCTCGACCCTCGTGCCGCAGAACGATCCGACGCTCCTCTTCGCGAACGCGGGGATGAACCAGTTCAAGGACGTGTTCACGGGCAAGGCGCGCCTTCCCTACTCGCGCGCGACGAGCTCACAGAAGTGCGTGCGCGCGGGCGGCAAGCACAACGACCTCGAGAACGTCGGGCGCACGGCGCGCCACCACACGTTCTTCGAGATGCTCGGCAACTTCTCCTTCGGCGACTACTTCAAGCCTGACGCCATCGCCTTCGCGTACGAGCTGCTCACGCGCGACCTCGCGATCGATCCGAAGCGCCTCGTCTACACCGTCCACCACTCCGACGACGAGGCGCGCCAGCTGTGGAAGAAGATCGCGGGCGTCGGCGACGATCGCGTGATCTCGCTCGGCGACAAGGACAACTTCTGGTCGATGGGCGAGACCGGCCCGTGCGGCCCCTGCAGCGAGCTGCACTACCTGCAGGGCGCCGACATCCCTTGCGCCATCGAGGGCGCGGGCGGCAAGTGCGAAGGTCCGGCCTGCGACTGTGATCGCTGGGTCGAGATCTGGAACCTCGTCTTCATGCAGTTCGAGCAGGTGGCGCCCGGCGATCGCCGCCCGCTGCCCAAGCCGTCGGTCGACACGGGCATGGGCCTCGAGCGCCTGTGCGCCGTGCTGCAGGGGGTCCGCTCGAACTACGAAACGGATCTGCTGCGTCCCCTCATCGATCACGTCGTCGGGCTGTCGGGCAAGGCCTTCGTGCCGTCGGACTACGAGGGCACGAGCGTGTCGCTGCGCGCGATCGCCGATCACGCGCGCACGGCGGCGTTCCTCATCGCCGACGGCGTGTTCCCCGACAAGACGGGGCGCGAGTACGTGCTGCGCCGGATCATGCGGCGCGCCGTCTATCACGGCTGGTTGCTCGGCATCAAAGATCCGTTCTTCGCGGCGCTCGCGAGCGACGTCATCGAGATGATGAGCGGCGTCTACCCCGAGCTCGGCGAGCGCGCGAGCCTCATCAAGAAGATCTGCAACGAGGAGGAGATCCGCTTCCGCGAGACGCTCGAGCGCGGCATGGGCATCCTCGTCGAGCAGATGCAGAAGACCTCGTCGAAGATCGTCGCCGGCGACGTCGCCTTCAAGCTCTACGACACGTTCGGCTTCCCGCTCGATCTCACGCGCGTCATCGCCGAGCAGCGCGGCGCGACGGTCGACGAGAAGGGCTTCGAGACGTCGATGGCCGAGCAGCGCGCGCGCAGCGAGTTTCAGGGCTCGGGCGAGGTCGCCGTCGAGGCCGTGTTCCAGAAGGTCGCCGAGCGCGTGGGCGCGACGACGTTCCTTGGTTACACGGCGACGGCGGGCACGTCGAAGGTGCTCGCGCTCGTCGCCGACGGCGCCGAGGTCGAGGCCGTGGGCCCGTTCTCGAAGCGCGTCGCCGTCGTCACGGCCGAGACGCCGTTCTACGGCGAGCAAGGCGGCCAGATCGGCGACACCGGCTCGATGGCGTCGGGTCAGGGGAAAACCAAGCTGCGCGTCACCGACACCAAGCGGCCCGTCGCGACGCTGTGGGTGCACCTCGTCGACGTCACCGAGGGTGAGCTGCGCGTGGGCGACACCGTCGAGCTGACCGTCGACGGCGAGCGCCGCGACGCCATTCGCCGCAACCACTCGGCGACGCACCTGCTGCACTGGGCGCTGCGCACGACGCTCGGCGAGCACGTCACGCAGAAGGGCTCGCTCGTGGCGCCCGATCGCCTGCGCTTCGACTTCTCGCACTTCGCGCCGCTCACGAACCTCGAGAAGCGCACCGTCGAGGGCCTCGTCAACGCGCGCATCCGCGCGAACGCCGCGACCGACACGCGCGTGCTGCCCATCACCGAGGCCAAGAAGGCCGGCGCCATCGCATTCTTCGGCGAGAAGTACGGCGACACCGTGCGCGTCGTCAGCATGACCGACTCGAAGGAGTTCTGCGGCGGCACGCACGTCGCGCGCACGGGCGACATCGCGTTCTTCGTCCTGACGTCCGAGGGCGGCGTCGCGCAGGGCGTACGCCGCATCGAGGCCGTCACGGGCGCGGGCGCGCTCGACCAACTGTGGCGCCTCGAGGACGAGCTCGCGCTCGCGGGCGAGGTGCTGTCGGCCGCGCCCTTCGAGGTCGGCGCCAAGGTCACGCGCCTGCAAGAGAGCCTGCGCGAGCGCGACAAGGAGATCGAGAAGCTGCGGCGCAAGCTCGCGTCGGGCGGCGGCCGCGATCTCGCGAGCGAGGCGCGCGACGTGGGCGGCGTGCGCGTGCTCGCGACGCGCGCCGACGTCGCCGACGCCAAGGCGCTGCGCGACGTCGCCGATCAGCTGCGCGACAAGCTGAAGTCGGGCGTCGTCGTGCTCGCGGGCGTCGAAGGCGACAAGATCGCGCTCGTCGCCATGGTGACGCCCGACCTGACGGCAAAGCTCAACGCCGGCAAGATCGTGGGCGCCGTGTCGAAGGACGTCGGCGGCAAGGGCGGCGGCCGCGCCGACATGGCCCAGGGCGGCGGCTCGCTCCCTGATCAGCTCGACGCGGCCCTCGCGCGCGTCTTCGATCTCGTGCGGGAGTCGGTGTGACGGGGGGCGCCCCACGCGCCCCATCGCCTGCCGCGAAAGCTCCCCCCAAAACCGACGATAGCCATGTCCTCGACGATGCGGACGCGGGGACGACGTTGGCGGCGGCGCTGCGAAAGAGGATGCCCGGGCACAGCTGGAACGACGTGCGCCGCCTCGTCGAGACGGGGAAGGTGCGCGTGAACGGCGACGTCGTCGTCGACGCGGCGGTTCGCGTGAGCGCCGGCGCGCGCCTCACGCTCAGCATGGCGGCCCCGCGGCCTCGCGCGGAGATCGTCGGCTTCCGCGTCGCCTTCGAGGACGGTCACGTCATCGTCATCGAGAAGCCCTCGGGCGTCACGAGCGTCCCCTACGAGCGCAAGGACACGGGCACGGCCCTCGACCTCATCCGCACGTACTGGCGACACGCGGGCAAGCGCGCGACGACGACTCCGCTCTACACCGTTCATCGCATCGACAAGGACACCTCGGGCTTGCTGTGCTTCGCGAAGACGCGCCTCGCCGAGCGCGCGCTGCACGACGTCTTCCAGCGCCACATGGCGCGCCGCGAGTACCTCGCCGTCGCCGAGGGCGCCGTCGAATCGAGGCGCATCGAATCGACGCTCGTCGCCGACCGCGGCGACGGCATCCGCGGCTCCGCCAACGGACGCTGGGCGCGCGCGGGCCTCACGGGCGACGGCCAGCGCGCGATCACGCACGTCGCGGCGCTGCGCCGCTTGCGGGGCGCGACGCTCATCCGCGTGCGCCTCGAGACGGGCCGCACGCACCAGATCCGCATCCACCTGTCTGAAGCCGGCCACCCGCTCGTGGGGGAGACCGTCTACATCCGCGACCTCCTGCGCGCCGGCGGCCAGCCGCTGCCGTCGCCCCGCCTCATGCTGCACGCCGCGACGTTGGGCCTGCCCCACCCCGTCACGGGCGAGCCCATCGATCTGCGCGCGGCGCCGCCGCCCGACTTCCTCGAGACGCTCGAGGCCCTGGGCGGCTCGCGCCAAGATGTAGACGATGTGGAAGATCGCGGTGACGCCGATGTCTGAAGGCACGATCCGCTCAGCGCTCGCCGCGATCTACGAGGCGATGCGCGCCGGCTCCGCGCCTGGCGCGCCCAAGCCGCAAGACCTGCCCGACGGCGGCCACGATCCCGCGTTCCTCGATCGCGCGGCCCCGCTGCTCGAGTTCCTGTGGTCGCGCTACTTCCGCGTGCGCCTGCTCGGCGTCGAGAACCTCCCCGACACCGGCGCCGCGCTGCTCGTCGCCAATCACTCGGGCGGCGTCCCGTACGACGGAACGCTGCTCATGTACGGCATCCACCGCGACCATCACCTGCACCGGCGCGTCCGACCGCTCGTCGCGAACTTCGCCTTTCGCGCGGGCTGGATGTCCCACGTCGTCGCGCGCGTGGGCGGCGTGCGCGCCTCGAGCGACGTCGCGCTGCCGCTCCTCGCCGACGGGCAGCTGCTCGCCGTCTTCCCCGAGGGACTCAAGGGCGTCGGCAAGATGTACCGCGAGCGGTATCGCCTCACGCGCTTCGGCCGCGGGGGCTTCGCGCGCCTCGCGCGCCAAGCCGCCGTCCCCATGATCCCGGTCGCCATCGTGGGCGCCGAGGAGATTCACCCCGTCGTGGGCAAGATCACGGCGCTGTCGTCGCCGCTCGGCCTCCCGTACATCCCCATCACGCCCACCTTCCCTTGGCTGGGACCGTTCGGGCTGCTACCCGTTCCGACCAAGTGGACCATTCAGATCGGTCAGCCGATCGCGCCGCCCGCGCCAGACGATTTCGAGGGAACCGCGAGAGTCGCCGAGACTGTGCGCTCGACGATCGATCTCATGATCTCGGACCTCCTGGCCCAGCGGCGCTCGATACTGTTTGGATAAACACCCTTTTGAGGAGAGCGGTTGCCTCTGGGGCGAAGGTATGCTGATATACGTGTCCGACTTACCTATTTCGAACGGTGTCGGCTGGGACAAGCCGGGAATATTCGTGTTGTTACACGTCATTAACGTGCGTCGCTATACAGTTCTAACGTAAAAGGGGAGCGTTCTTAGGCAGGCCGAATGATCGACGTCGGTCAAACGATCGGTAATTACCGGCTCACGGCCAGGTTGGGCGAGGGGGGCATGGGGGTCGTGTACCTTGCCGAGCACCCCGTCATCGGCAAGAAGGTCGCGCTCAAGGCGATCCACCCCGAGCTCTCGCGCAACGCCGAGGTCGTCTCGCGCTTCATCACGGAGGCGAAGTCGGTCAACCAGATCGGCCACGAGCACATCGTCGACATCGCCGACTTCGGGACGACGCCCGGCGGCGAGTTCTACTTCATCATGGAGTACCTGCAGGGCGAGGCCATGGCCGATCGCCTCAAGCGCGAGGGTCGCCTCGATGCGACGCGCGCCATGGTGATCGGCGCGCAGATCGCCGACGCGCTCGACGCCTCTCACGAGCACGGCATCATTCACCGTGACCTCAAGCCCGAGAACATCTTTCTCCTGAACCGCGGCGGCAGCAAAGACTTCGTCAAGGTGCTCGACTTCGGCCTCGCGAAGCTCACGCAGAGCGAAGAGAAGGTCACGCACAAGACGCGCGCCGGCTCCGTCATGGGCACGCCGTACTACATGGCGCCCGAGCAGTGCGAGGGCAAGACCGAGATCGATCACCGCGCCGACATCTACTCGCTCGGCGTGCTCATTTTCGAGATGCTCACTGGCAAGGTGCCCTTCGGCGGCGACGGCTACGGCGAGATCATCGTCAAGCACATCACGATGCCGCCGCCGTCGGTGCGCAGCCTCGTGCCCGAGCTGTCGCCCGAGCTGGACCTCATCCTCTTCCGCGCGCTCGCCAAGGATCGCGAGCAGCGCTTTCAGACCATGGCCGAGCTGCGCGACGCGCTCCTCGATCCGAACCGCTACGCCTCGGCGGCGCCCGTCGTCGCCGTGCCCGACGATCTTTCGGGCGTCGCGCGCGCGGCCTCGCCCATGGCGCGCTCGGAGATGGACATCTCGTCGAAGCTCGGGCCCGGCTTCGGCTCGGGCAACGGCGTCGTGCGCCACCTGGGCACGGCGCCCTCGACGTTCCGCCAGGGCATGGGCGAGATCATCGACGACCTCACGCCCAAGAAGAAGACGAGCCGTGCGCTGCTGTTCGCGGCGCTCGCGTGCGTCACGGGCGCCGTCGTCGCGATGGCGACGCAGTCGAAGCACGACATGCGTCCAGCGACGCCCATCGCGGCGCTGCCCTCGCGCCCCGCGACCGTGCGCGTGAACTTCAACTCGGATCCGGACGGCGCAATGGTGTCGACGAGCGACGGCAAGACGCTCGGCCTCACGCCGCTGTCGATCGAAGTCCCTTACAGCGACTCCGCCGTCGAGTACCTCTTCAAGAAGCAGGGCTACGAGGTGAAGACGATGTACATCGTCCCCAACCTCCCCTCGCCGCTCTTCGCGACGATGCAAGAGATCGAAGCCCCCGCCGCCGCGGCGACCGCCGTCGCGCACAAGCCCCCGACGCCGCCCGCGACGACGCCGTCGTCACATCACTCGAGGCCGTCGTCGTCTCCGTCGAACGGCAAAGCCAAGCCCGACGAAGACGAAGTCCTCGAACCTTCCTACC
>DATAZS010000232.1:0-1584 GCA_036271915.1 Polyangia bacterium | reverse complement strand
GCACGTCATGCGGAGGCTCGAGGCGCTCGCCAGGGTGCATGGGCTCGCCGCGCCGACGATGCGCATGCGCGCGACGGCCGACGGCTCGCCGTACGTGACCGACAACGGCAACCCCATCGTCGACGTGTCCGGCTGGGCCATCGCCGATGCACGCGCGCTGGAAGCGGCGATCGGCGCGATCGTGGGCGTCGTGGAATCGGGTTTGTTCGCGTTGCGGCCCGCCGACGTGCTGATCGTCCCCGAGCAGGACGCGATCCGCACGATCGCACGGGGGGCGTAGCCCCGCCACGAAACTGTCACGCGACGTGCCTAGCCTCGGGCGTGGCGCCGGATCGGACGAATCGTCCGGCGCGGCGCGTAGTGATCTCCGAGACAGGCAGAGCTAGAATGGCGTTCATGCCCGAACACACTTCCAAGCAGTTCGATACCGAGCTCGAGTCCGTCCGCTCCAGCGTGTTGCGGATGGGCGGGCTCGTCGAAGAACAGATCATGAAGGCCGTCGAGTCGCTGGCCTCCGGCGACATGGCGCTCATCGAGAGCGTCGTCGAGGGCGACAAGGTCGTCAACCGGCTCGAGATCGAACTCGACGAGCGCTGCGCGCACATCATCGCGCGCCGCCAGCCCACGGCCGGCGACCTGCGCATGCTGATGACGGTCAGCAAGATGATCACGGACCTCGAGCGCATCGGCGACGAGGCGCAGAAGGTCGCGCGCATGGCGCGCATGATCCACGAGGCCGAACGCGCCAACATGCCGCGCGTCGAGCTGGCGCACATCGCCGACGCGGCGATCGAGATGCTGCGCAAGGCGCTCGATTCGTTCGCGCGCCTCGACCCGATGGCGGCCGCGCAGGTCGTCCGCGACGACATCGCGCTCGACGACGAGTACCGCTCGATCGTGCGTCAGCTGATCACGTTCATGATCGAGGACCCGCGCACGATCTCGCGCTCGATCGAGATCCTGTTCATCGTGAAGGCGCTCGAACGCATCGGCGACCACGCGAAGAACATGTGCGAGTACACCGTGTACATGGTGAAGGGTCGCGACGTCCGCCACCTGGGCGTCGAGGACCTGGAGCGCGAGGCCGCCGAATAGGTCCGGTCGCCGCGGGCGTCATCCCGGCGAAGCCGGGGATTCGATTTCAACGCTTGAGCGGGATGCGCGGAATCGGGCTCCGGCCTTCGCCGGGGTGACAGAGGCCGCGCGGCCGTTCCGCCGCGCCTCACCCCGCCGGCGGCACGTACCCCGCTGCCTGATCCGCCCCCTCGCCGAAGAAGTGGCGCTCCATCTGGGTGGCGAGATACTTTCGCGCGCGCGCGTCGGCCAGGTTCAGGCGGTTCTCGTTGACCAGCATCGTCTGCTGCTTGAGCCAGGCGCCCCACGCCTCCTTCGAGACGCTCTCGAAGATGCGCTGCCCCAGCGGACCCGGATAGGGCGGAAAGTCCAGGCCCTCGGCCTCGCGGCCGAGCTTGATGCATTGGACGGTTCTGCTCATGGACGTTCCTCGGTAAACTGGCGCGCAATTCTACAGACTGGGGCCCGTTCCTGATTCGAACGGCCTCCGTGCCGCACGAATGGCAGCGA
>DATAZS010000231.1:0-2701 GCA_036271915.1 Polyangia bacterium | reverse complement strand
CGTGGAGACATCGCGCGACGTCCCCACGCTCGATCGATCGACGCCCACTCGTGTGATAAGTTCCGCGGCAAATGCAGCCGGTCGCCATCGCCCCGACACCGTGGGCGCCTGAGTCGACGCTGCGGCGGCACGCGGCGTGGGTGCTGGTGACGCTCGCGTACCTGTTCGCGTTTCCCTACTTCGAGCGGATCAACAACCCGAACGAGAACGTGCGCATCTGGGCGACGCGCGCGATCGTCGAGCACGGCGTGCTCAACATCGACGGCGTCGAGCGCGAGTGGGGGTACGTCAACGACAAGTCGAAGAACGACTGGCACATGTACTCGAGCAAGGCGCCCGGCACCTCGCTCTTGGGCGTGCCCGTTCTGGCCGCGCAGACGAAGCTGCGGCACCTCGTGGGGTGGCCATCTCCCAGCAAGCGCGAGACGACGTTCTGGCTGCGTCTCGTCGCCGTGAAGCTCCCGCTGGTCTTGTTCCTCTGGTTTTTCGCGGGGTACGTCGAGCGCGTGACGCGCTCGGCGACGGCGCGCGATCTCGCCGTCGTCGGGCTTGGGCTTGGAACGCTGATGTACCCGTACGGCCAGATCTTCGTCGGGCACGCGCTCGCGGCGGCGGCGGCGTTCGGCAGCTACATGGCGCTGGCGCCGCCCCGGGGCCGCGATGAACCGCCGGGCATCGCGTCCAATCGCCGGCTCATGCTCGCGGGCGCGCTCGCTGGAGCGTGCGTCATGTTCGAGTACCAGGCGGTCATCGTCGTGGCGGCGCTCAGCGTGTACGCCGTCCAGCGGTACCGCGCGCGGTCTCTCTCGTTTTTCGTGGGCGCGCTGCCGCTCATGTGCGCGCTCGGTCTGTACCACACCGCCTTGTTCGGTCGGCCCTGGCGGTTCCCCTACGCCAACATCGAGAACCCCGAGTTCTTGCGCCGCGATCACACGGCGGGGTTCCATGGCCTCGCGCTGCCGAAGCCCGCGGCGTTTGGGTCGTTCATGTTTTCGGCCGACTACGGCCTGTTCATCTTCTCACCCGTGCTGGCGCTCGGGGTGGCCGCTGCCGTCCTCGTCGTCGCGCGCGGGCCCCGTCGCGACGGCGTGCTCATCCTCGCGTTGACGTCGCTCATGTTCTTCTTTCTGGCGGGCATGTCGCACTGGCGGGCGGGGTGGTGCGTGGGGCCGCGCTACATCACGACGGTCGCGCCGTTCCTCGCGTTCGCCGTGGTTCTGGCGTGGCCCGTCGCCGGCGAGCGGCCGTGGTGGTCGACGCTCTTCGCGGGGCTCGTCATTCCGTCCGTGCTGCTCAACGTCGTGTCGGGCGCCGTCTACCCGCACTATCCCGAGGTCTTCAACAATCCGGTCTTCGATCTGACCTTCCCGTTGCTGGGCGAAGGCTACGCGCCGTACAGCATCGGCTGGTTGCTCGGCCTGCGCGGGCTCGTGTCGCTCGCGCCGCTCGCGCTCGTCGTACTGGCGGCGCTCTCGCTGGGGGTGGGAGGCGAGGACACGCGTCCCACGCGCTGGGTCGCGCACGTCGCGCTCGCGCTCGTCGTCGCCGCGGCCGTGATCGTTCCGCTCAGCGCCTACGGACGCGAGCCTCACCCCGCGGAGCGTTCGGCGACGACGTTGGTCCAGTCGACGTGGGAACCCCCGCCCGCGCCGCGCGCGCCGCGCGCGAGACGTTGACGACATAAAGCGGGGCTCAGAAATTCGGGAGGAAGCTGATGAGCAACGTGAACGGGCGCCCGAACAGGCGCGTCTGATTGTCGGGGAGCGCCGGCAGCCGCGACCCGAGGCAGGTGCCGCCCGCGGCGCGGTCCGTGAGCGGGAAGGCGAGGTCGATCGAGAGGAGCTGCTGGTAGACGCCGAAGGCGTCGTGCAGCGCGCGGAAGCTGTACCCGACGTCGGAGAAGACGCGGTCGCCCGAGAAGGCGTAGCCGTCGCACGTCGTCGTCGCGGCCGCGTCGGCGAACAGCGTGCCCGCGAAGCCACGCACCGTCGTGAAGTGCAGCAGGTTCCAGTCGAGGCCCGAGACGAAGTCGTCGCGCAGCTGGACGCGGCCGATGACGTTGGCGCGCGCGAGCAGCTCCGAGGGCAGGTAGCCTCGCAGCGCGGCGAGGCCCCCGGCGTCCGTGAGCTGGGCGCGCACGGCGAAGGAGCCGAACTGCGCGTCGCTCGAGACGTCGACGCCCAGCACGTGGCCGGGCAGGAGCTCGAAGAGGCGCGTCGCCTCGACGCCCACGCCGACCTGCGAGAAGCGGCGGCCGTCGTCGAGCAGGATGAGCCCGTAGGTCGCGGCGGCGCTGAGGCCGACGGCGTGCCACGGATCGATGAGGTAGTCGCGCGTGTCGTGATCGAGCCCGACGATGCCGTGGACCCCGTAGCCCGGTAGCTCCTTCTCGCCGGCCGACACGCCGAACGACGGGTCGAGGCGCGACGCCGTGAAGCCCGTCGAGAACGCGCTCGTGAGCTTGTTCTTGTCGGCCTGCGTGCCGAAGAACCAGTCGTGCGAGGCGCCCACGCCGATCGTCGCGGCCTCGGTGTGATAGGCGCGCAGCAGGAAGGCGTGGCGCAGGTCGTGCTGCGGCTTGAGCACGAACGCCGCCTCGAAGCTGGCCGTGAGCGCCGTGACGTTGAGCAGCGCGCCGAAGCCCTCATAGATGAGGCGCCAGCGCTGCGGGTCGCGGTCGTCGTAGCGCGGGTCGTCCGAG
>DATAZS010000230.1:0-8266 GCA_036271915.1 Polyangia bacterium | reverse complement strand
GGATGGCCGGCCCGCGACGCAGAAGCCCCTCGAACCGGCGGCGCTCGCGCGCCTCGTCGCGCACCGTTGGCCCGGCAACGTGCGCGAGCTCGAGAACGAGATCACGCGCGCCCACGCGCTGTCGGGCGAGCGCATCACGGTCGCCGACCTGTCGCCCGCCATCGCGACGCCGGGCGAGGCCGTGTCTCCCGATCTCGACGATCTCGCGCTCAAGCCGCGCGTCGAGCGCCTCGAACGCTCGCTGCTGCGCGAGGCCCTCGGCCGTTGCGGGAACAACCAGACGAAGGCCGCCGAGCTCCTGGGCCTGTCGCGCTTCGGCCTTCAAAAGAAGCTCAAACGGTACCGCTTCGCGTGAGTCAGGCCGTGTCCAACCAAGTTGTGCGAGACGCCAACCTCGTTGACGATCGCGGGCTCACGGTCGCGGGTTGTCGCGGTCGTGCGCCGGACCACGGTTTGCTGTCCCTATCGGGGGGGCTTCTCGTTCTCATGACCAAGCTGCGCTTTCGCGTCGTCAGACTCTTGCTCGCGCTCGGCGGAACCGCCGCGCTGTGTTGGGCGTGCAACGCGCCCTTCATCCCGCTGCCGCCACCGGGTCAAACCGCGTCGTTCAGCTCGGAGCTCGTCGCGGACGCCGACGGTGGCGCGAAGACGGTTTGGATCGCGCACGGCGCCGCGAGCTCCGTGCCCGCCTTCGCGCAGGTGCTCGTTTTCGACGTCAACCGCTCGGCCGGCGTCATCGCGGGCGCTGGGGCCGACGGTAGCTACACGTCGCCGCCGCTCGACGGCACGCGCGGCGACCGCGTCGAGATCTCCTTCGAGAACGTGCAAGGCGAGATCAGCCGGGCCACGTGCTTCCAGCTCGTCGAAGGTCCGTCGGCGCCAGGCTGTCAGCCGCCGTAGTTCGGCGGGTGACGGGGCGCCTCGCCGCCGACGTCAGTTGCGGGCTTTGTTGAGCCGCGACGGCGTCGGTTCGACGGGCGGCGGGGAAGGCGCCTCGGCCGGCGTCGCCACACCAGCGACACCGGGCAGCTTCCGAACCTCCTCACGCGACATGCGCCATGCCGCCTGGATGATCCAGGAGATCGATCGGTCCTGACGAATGGCCTCGCGCTGCGTCTCTTCCAACATCGAAGAGCTGAAGTAGAGCGTCACCTTTTTCTTGGGCGACGGCACGACGACTCCAGCTACTGCGAAATTGCGGCGGTCGACGGCAGGAAGATCACGAGGTTCGCGGTCGCGATGTAGGTCGAGCCCCAACCAAGGTCGTTCTTGTCGGCCTTGCCGTCACCGTTGACGTCGCGCCCCGACGGGTTGATGCGGGCGATGATGTCGCGCAGCTCGACGTTGAGTCCGAGCCACTGGTTGAAGAACGTGTGAAGGCCCACGCCGACGTTGCCGCCGACCTTCCAGCCGGTGTCGCCACAGTAGCCCGACGTATTGGTGCAGCCGTTGGCGTTCGTCGGCTCGACCTTGAGGAAGCCCGGACCGCCGAAGACGTAGAAGTCGTAGTGCGCGAAGATCTTTCCAAACATCGAGTACTTGCCCGTGAACGGCGTGAACTCGAGCTGGACGGCGTCCGCCATGTCGATCTTGCTCATCGACGCCGTCGCGAGGCCCTTCGGGGGCTCACGCGTGATCGGACCCTGCGTCGTGCGCAGCGTGTTGACGATGTTGTCCTGGAAGCCCGTCGCCATGTTGTCGACGGCGAAGCCGCCCACCCCTGCGATCGAGAACCAATCGTTGACGTGAAACGCCAGGCGAACGTCCAGCATGAACGTATGGTAAAAATCCTGGTTGATCGTCGAGCCGAAGCCGACGCCGCCCTCGAAGCGGGTATCGCGCAGCTCGAGGCGCTTGCGAATGGCGGGCGCGTCCTCGAGCGGGCTCTTGCGTTGCGCGTGGGCGACGGTCGGCGCCAGCGCGACTGCGAGCAGCGCGAGCGGACCGACGAGGCGGGAGGCGACGAGCGCGAAACGTCCGTGCATGATGTTCGTCATCGTCATGGCTCCCTAGCGAGGCGTCCTGTAGGAGAACTTCGTCGGCAAGTAAACGCCCACGCCGACGTACAGCATGAGGTTGTTGACGAACGCCGAATCGGCCGCGTTCTTGGCAGCGGTGGGATCGTTGAGCTCCGGATGATTCGCCGCTCCGCGCGTCGTCGGCTCGAAGAGATCCGTGAACAGATAGTCACGGAGCATGAAGTTCACCGTGAGCCAGTTGAACAGGAAGAATCGGCTGCCAATGCCAACCGGCACCATGATGCGGTTGTTGTCGAAGGGCTGCAGGCCCGCGTCGCGCGGAACCGTCTCCGTCGCGATCACGCCCGCGCCGGCGTTCGCGAAGATCTCCCAGCTCACGATCTGCTTGTTGAACCAGGCGAACTTGCCGTAGACGGGCGCGTAGCCGAACACGAGGGCGCCGCTGTATTTGTAGCGGTTGAGCGTCGGGATGCGGTTGTACTGCAGCCCGATGTTCTCCTCGGAGGCCGTGAGCTCCTTGACGTAGTACTGACCTTCGACGCCGACCGAGAGCGCGTCGGACAGGTAGTAGTTGATCGCGCCGCCGAACGCGTAGTGGCGAATCAGGTTGACGTTGATCGAGACGCCCGTGAACGGCGAGAACTCGACGCGCCCCCCCTTGAGGAAGGCCTTGCGCGGGACGACGACGATGTCCTGCCACGACAGCGTCGTCGCAGCCTTCGGCTTGGTCTCGGGCGTGAGGGTGAGGCCGCTCTCGTCCCCCTCGGGCGTGACCGTCGAGTCATCGGGCGCGGGCGCATTTGGATCGGCGGCGGGCGCCGCGTTCGAATCGGCGGCGGGCGCCGCGTTGGCATCGGCGGCCGGGGCAGGCGCGGCGTTCGGATCCGCCGCCGCTGCGTTCGGATCAGCGGCCGGTGCCGCCGCGGTGCTCCCGCTGTTCTTCGCCGCCTTCGCGTTCCCCGTACCCGCCCAGCCCAGAAAGACAGACAAACACAAACAGAAGCAGATGGCCGGTCGCTTCATGATCCCTCGCTGGTCTGGGAAGTGGAAAGAGCCCAAGAGGTGGGATGGGCTAAAAGCTAAGAAATTTCAACGAGTTACGGCCAAAACTCAGATTTTGCGCACTATAGCATGACGAAATTTTTACAGGCAACTAAAAACCTTTGTGCCCGGTTACAGGAGTTCCCGTGCATTTCCATGGTCTTCATTGCAAAAGCGGCGAAGGTGAGGGTGAGGGTGGCTCGAACAGCGCTTCGACGAACTCCTCGGCATCGAACTCGCGCAGATCCTCGACGCGTTCGCCGATGCCAACGTACCTCACGGGCAGCTTCAATTGATCGACGATTCCCAGGATCACGCCGCCCTTCGCCGTTCCGTCGAGCTTCGTGAGAACGATGCCCGAGACCTGCATGTCCTTCGTGAAGATCTGCGCCTGCGCGATGGCGTTCTGGCCGCTCGTCGAGTCGATGACGAGCCACGTCTCGTGCGGCGCGCCGGGGCTCGCCTTGTCGATGACCCGGCGGACTTTCTGCAGCTCCTGCATCAAATCGGTCTTCGTGTGCAGGCGTCCTGCCGTGTCGGCGATCACGACGTCGTAGCCTTCGGTGACGCCACGTTTGACGGCGTCGAAGATGACGGACGAGGGGTCGGCGCCTTCTTTTCCGCGCACGAGCGTCGCGCCCGTCCGGCCCGCCCAGATCTCGAGCTGCTCGGCGGCCGCAGCGCGGAACGTGTCGCCCGCGGCGAGCAAAACCTTGTGTCCCGACGCGACGAGCTTCGCGGCGAGCTTGCCGATCGTCGTCGTCTTACCGCTGCCGTTGACGCCGATCGTGAGCAGGACGAAGGGCTTCTTCGCCTTGAAATCGACGGGCGCGATGTCTTGCTCGAGCAGCTGCGCGCTGCGCTTGCGCAAGAACGTCCAGATCGCCTCGGGGTTCGCGAGCTCCTTGCGCGACAGCGAGCTGCGGATCTCCTCGAGCAGCTTCTGGCTCGTGCGCACGCCGATGTCGGCCGTGAGCAGGACCTTCTCGAGCCCCTCGACGATCGAGGGATCGAGCTCCTTGCGGCCCGCGAAGAGCGCGCCCAGCCCGGCGATGAAGCCTGACGAACGCGTGCGCGCGAGGCCGTTCGAGAGCGCCGCCGTGTCTTTCTTCGTCTTGACGACCGGCGCGGCGAAGGGCTTTTCGACCGGAATGTTCAGCGAGCGCGCGATCGGGACGACCGCGGTCGCCGACGCGGCGAAGGGCAGCACCTGAGCGGGACGCGCCGCGATGGGCTCGGGCGCAGAGCGCCGTTCGACGACTGAGCCAGCGTCGATCACGTCGACCGCCGGGCCTTCTGACGGCGCCGGTTCTTCAGGCTCGAGCAGCTCGCGCGCGCTCGTCTTGGGGCGCTTCGGCAGCTCGCGCGGCGACGGCCCTTCGTCGGTCGCGTCGATCATTCGACGCCGCGCGGCGCGCGCCCTGCGCACGAAGAGGAAGCCCAGCAGGCCCGTGCCGACGACGCCTCCGGCGACAGCGGCGAGCTGGTAGAGCTCCGTCGGGCTCATCCCGAATCCAGGATCCATTGGGGGTGGGACATTAACACCAAACGTGGTCAGATTTCGCCCAATCGCGTGCGCCCACCGCGAACGACTCTCCGACGGAAAAACGTGAAAAAATTGCGTTTCTGGCGAACCCGGCGGACGTTATTTACAAGTCCCCGTTCCAGGTGCTAAAGGAGAGCCTACGGTGACGATACGTTTTACGTATTGTCACACCGTTTGGCGGCTCGACATCCCGCGAACCCGCGGCCGACCGGAGGGGTGATTCCTTGAAGATCAAGCGCATCGAGATCTGCGGTTTCAAGTCGTTCGTCGAGAAGACCTCGATCTCCTTCCCCGACCCGATCACTTCGATCGTCGGACCAAACGGCTGCGGCAAGTCGAACGTCGTCGACGCCATCCGCTGGGTCATGGGCGAGCAGTCGGCGAAGCACCTGCGCGGACGCGCCATGGAGGACGTCATCTTCTCGGGCTCGGACACGCGCGGTCCCGCCGGCATGGCGGAGGTGTCGCTCATGTTCGACGCGGGCGGGCTCGCGGCCGACGTGAACCCCGACGGCGTGCCGTGGGGCGCCGTTGGCCCCGAGGAGATCACCGTCACGCGCCGCCTACACCGCGACGGCGAGAGTGAGTATCTATTGAACGGCGTCCCCTCGCGCTTGCGCGACGTCGTCGAGTTCTTCCTGGGCACGGGCATCGGCTCGAAGGCGTACGCCATCATCGAGCAGGGCCGCATCGGCTTCATCGTCAGCTCGCGCGCCGAGGATCGCCGCGGCCTCATCGACGAGGCCGCCGGCATCACGAAGTACAAGTCGAAGAAGCGCGCAGCCGAGCGGCGCATGGAGTCGACGCGCCAGCACCTGCTGCGCGTATCAGATGTCGTCGCCGAGATCGAAGGGCGGCTGAGGTCGCTGCGCCTGCAGGCGCAGAAGGCCGAGCGCTACAAGCGCTACAAGGCTGAGCTCAAGGATCTCGATCTGTGGTCTTCGGCGCAGCGCTACCTCGGCCACCTCGCGGAGGAGAAGTCGCTCGCGATCGAGCTCGAGGCCGTGCGTGGCGAGCACGAGGTCGTCGCGGGCACGCTCGAGGTCGAAGAGACGTCGATCGAGGCGGAGCGCCTGTCGGTCACCGAAGAGGCGCACGAGCTGGCGTCGGCGAAGGACGAGCTGTTCGCGCTGTCGAACAAGGCGCAGCTTGGCCTGCAGCGCGCGCAGCACCAGGACGACGAGGCGACGCAGCTGACGTCGCGCGCCGAGGCGGCGCGACGCGAGATCGAGGATCTCGCGGGGCGCGTGCGCGAGCAGGCCGCCGCCATCGAAGAGCTCGACGGTCAGCTCGCGCGCGTCGAGGAAGACGCCGAGGCGAGCCAGATCGCCTACGCCGGTAAGCAGAGCGAGCACGACGAGCTGCGCGCGGGCCTCGCCGAGGCGCGACGCTCGCTCGAAGAGGCGGCGTCGCAGCTCGCGTCGGCGCGGGCGCGCATCGCGCGCAACGAGGCGGAGCGCTCGGCCGCCGAGCAGCGCCGCGACGATCTTTCGGGGCGGCTCGAAGGGATCGCCGCTGAAGAGGCGACGGCAACGGAACGCGTCGCGGCCCTCGCAGCGACCGATGAGGGGCTGCGCGAGAGTCTCACCGTCATCCGCGCGCGCAGCGACGAGCGCAAGGCGCGCCGGGAAGAGGCGGCCACGCGGCAGTCGGCGCTGCGCGGAGACGTCTCACGCGGCGAGCTCGAGCTCGAGACGTTGCGCGAGGAGGCGCACCGCCGCCGCTCGCGCCTCGGCTCGCTGAGCGAGATCCAGGATCGCTACGAGAGCTTCCAGAAGGGCGTGCGCGCCATCATGCAGCACCGCGAGACGCTCGCGGCGTCGGGCGGCGGAGCAGGCATCCGCGGCGTCGTCGCCGACATCGTGCAGCCGCCGCCCGAGCTCGAGACGGCGGTCGAGGCCGTGCTGGGCGATCGGCTCGGCAACATCATCGTCGAGTCGCACGAGGTCGGCCTCGAGGCCATCGAGTTCCTCAAGCAGAAGAGCGAGGGGCGCTCGTCGTTCATCCCGCTCGCGCTGCGCACGCCCGTACCGATGCCGGCGGCCGCGTTCGCGGCGGCGCCCGCGGGCGAGGTCGTCTACGACGCGACGGGAGTCGCCACCGAGGGCGCCACGGGCATTCCCGTTTTCACGTCGATGCCCGACACGACGGTCTGGCCGAAGGGTGAGGGCGTGCGCGGGCCGCTGCGCGATCTCATCGGCTACGACCGCCAGTACGATCGCATCGCGGCGTACCTGCTGGGCGACGTCGTCGTCGTCGAGGACCTGAAGCGCGCGCTCGAGCTGTGGCGCGAGACGCAGACGACGAAGACGATCGTGACGCTCGACGGAGAGGTCATCGATCCGCAGGGCGTCGTCACGGGCGGCGCGCGTGAATCGGCGGTCGCGGGCGTGCTCGAGCAGAAGCGCGAGATCCGCGAGCTCGAGGAGGTCGTCGCCAAGCTCGAGATCGACACGCAGGCGGCGCTCGCGCGCCACGTGGGCAAGAAGCAGGAGCTCGCGGCGGTCACCGAGGATCTCGAGCGCCTCGCAGCCGAGCTGCGCGCCGACGAGCTCGAGCTCTTCGGCCAGCAGAAGGATCTCGATCGCGCGACCGAGGAATTGCGCCGCTTCGAGGCGCGCCGCGCGCAGCTCGAGGCGCAGGCCGGCGATCTGCGCCGGTCGCAAGCGGACGCCGAGGGGCGCGCGATGGCCGCCGGCGAGGCGCTCGCGACCGACGCCGCGATCGTCGAGGACGCCGACGCGCGCACGGGCGAGCTGCGCGCGCGCACGACGGACCTCGGCGAGCAGGTCGACGCCGTCGTCGCCGAGCTGACGGCGCTCAAGGTCGCGGCGGCGCAGGCCGCCGACCGGCGCCAGAACACGCGCGTCACGCTCGAGCGCCTGCGCCGCGAGCGCGGCGAGCACGAAGCGCGCGCCGCGCGCCTCGAGCAATCGATCGCCGAGCAGACGGCGCGCGCCGACGAGCTGAGCGTCGAGGCGGCCCGCATCCGCGACGAGGCCCAGCTGTGGCAGGCCGAGGCCGAGGCGCGGGCGCGCGCGCACGGCGAGCGCCAGGACGGGCTCGAGGAGCGGCAGACGCGCCTCGCGCAGCGCGACGCCGAGCTGCGGGTCACGCGCTCGGACGCGTCTCGCCTGTCGACGACGCAGGGCAAGCTCGAGATGCGGCACCAGCAGGCGACGATGCGACGCGTGTCGCTCGAGGAGGGCATCGCCGAGCGCTACCGCGACATCACGCTCGCGAGCGTCGTGCAGGACTTCCACCTGCGCCCGCTCTTCGCCGACGTCGAGGAGGCGCGCGCCAAGGAGCTTCGGCGCCTCATCGAGCGCATGGGCGAGATCAACCTCACGGCGATCGAGGAGTCCGAAGAGCTTCAGGCGCGCTTCGACTTCCTCACGACCCAGCGCGCCGACCTCGAGTCGGCGATCTCGCAGCTCGAGACGGCGATCGAGAAGATCAACCGCGCCTCGCGCAAGCGCTTCCGCGAGACCTTCGACGCCGTCAACACGAAGTTCCGCGAGGTCTTCCCGCGGCTGTTCGGCGGCGGCCACGCGCACCTCGCGCTCACGGACGAGGGCGATCTGCTCGAGACGGGCGTCGAGATCTTCGCGAACCCGCCGGGCAAGAAGATCAGCCAGAACATCGAGCTGCTGTCGGGCGGCGAGAAGGCGCTCACGGCCGTCTCGCTGTTGTTCGCGAT
>DATAZS010000229.1:0-27778 GCA_036271915.1 Polyangia bacterium | reverse complement strand
AACTCGGCGTCCTCTTCGTCGGCGTCCTTGACCACCTCCTTGACGCGAATCTTCTGCTTCCGCAGCTTGTCGCCGAGGTTGAGGATCTCCTCGATGGCGACCGACGAGTTGAGCACGACCTGCAGCACGCGCCGCTCGCCGTCCTCGATCCGCTTGGCGATCTCCACCTCGCCCTCGCGGGTGAGCAGCGACACCGACCCCATCTTGCGCAGGTACATGCGCACCGGGTCGTTGGTCTTCGAGTAGCCGTCGGCGTCTTCCTCGTCCTCGGCCTCTTCCTTTTTGGTCGCCGCGACCTCTTCGTCTTCCTCTTCCTCTTCGGCGGCCGGCTCGCCGGCGCCACCTTTCTCGGGGACCTTGATCTTCGACGACGAGTCGACGATCTCGATGCCCTCACCCGAGAACGCCGACAGCCAGTCGTCCATCTGATCGGACGACACGATGCTCTCGGGCATGTGCTCGTTGACCTCGTCGTAGGTCAGGAAGCCCTTGGCCTTGCCCATCGTGATGAGCTCGCGCTTCTTGCGCTCGGTCTCCTTCGCCGAGGGCGCGCCCTTTTTGCCACTGGGGCTGGCCGCTGCGTCGGCGCTCTTGCCGGCGCCGTTCTTGCCGGCGCCGTTCTTGGCTCCCGCCTTCGCGCCTGGCTTCGCGGCGCGCGGGACGCGTGGAATCTCTTCCCCGTCGTCGTCGTTGTCGGTGTCGGCTTCGTTGTCGAACGTGTCGTCCATTTCCTCAGGGCCTCTGGAGGGCTACGCGCAGCCCTTCCTTTATTTTCCGCAGTTCAATCCCCCGCACCGTGAGCGCCCGAAGCGTCGCTTCGTCTCCACGCTCTTGTGCCTCGCGCTGCATCCTCGAATTCATGTCCATCTCGGCTTCTACGCGCGAAAGCTCGAGCCGCGTGGCGAGCTTTCGCAGAAGTCCGGGCGGATCGTCGGTCTTGATGAAACTGTCGTCCATCATGGCCTGGTTGACGCGCGCCCGCACGTCGGGCGGCGCCGTCTCTAGCCAGGCGGGGACGTCGAGCTGGCTCTGCGCCGTGACTTGCTCGATCGCGGCGCGGTGGAGCTGCCGCATGACGGGATGCACGAGCAGCTCGCCCGCGCGCGCGGCGTCCACCGTGCGCAGCAGCGCGGGGTTCGACGCGAGCAGCACGCTCACGGCAAGCTCCTCGGCGGGCAACGTCGCGGGGACCACCTGGACCGCGGACGCAGCTGGGCTTCGCCCAGCGGCGTCAGCCACGGGGGGGTTCGGGGACCCTCTCAGGGTCCCCGATTTAGCGGCCGCCTCTCGCAGCGCGCGCGTGACCTGTTGCGGCGACAGGCGCAGCACGCCCGCGAGCTGTTGCGCGTACAGATCGCGCTTCGTCGAATTGCGAACCTTGACGAGCAGCTCGGCCACCGTCTCGAGCGTCGAGACCTTGCCTTCGATCGTCGGCTCGGCCGCGGCGTTCTGGATGAACTGATCGATCATCGAGCGCGCGCCGTCGACGAGCCTGCGAAACGCCTCGGGACCATTTTGGCGGACGAAGTCGTCGGGATCGACGCCCGTCGGCATGCGCGCGAGGCGCCCGTCGACGTCGGCCTCGACGAACATCGGGATGACCTTGCTCGCGGCGCGCTGACCGGCGGCGTCGCCGTCGAACACGACGACGACGGTCTTCGCGAGGCGCCCCAGGATCGCGATCTGCTCCGCCGTGAGCGCCGTGCCCATGGGCGCGACGGCCTCGTCGATGCCGGCGTCGTGCAACGACATGACGTCGAAGTTGCCCTCGACGAGGATCGCGAGGTCGCGCTTGCGGATGCCGTCCATCGCGGCATGCAGGCCGTACAGCGACTCCTTCTTGTGGAAGAGCGGCGAGTCGGGCGAGTTGACGTACTTGCGATCCTTGATCTCGGGATCGAGCACGCGCCCGCCGAAGCCGATGACGCGCTTCTGACGATCGATGACGGGCAGCATGACGCGGTCACGGAAGAAGTCGTAGCGCCCGCGCTCGTTGAGGCCCACGAGCCCGAGACGCTCGAGATCCGACGCGGGGATCTTCTTGCCGGCGAGGAACGCCGACAGGCCGTTCGAGGGCGCGTAGCCGACGCGAAAGCGATCGATCGTGGCCGCGCTGAGCCCACGCTTCTCGACGTAGGCGCGCGCTGCCGCGCCGGCCGGAGCCGCGTACTGTTCCTGGAAGAACTGCGCCGTCGTCTCCATGACGCGGAACATGCGCTCGCGCTCGGACTCGGCCTCTCGGCGCGCCAAGCGCTCCGCGGGAGACAGAGGCTTCGCCTCGAGCTCGACGCCCGCTGCGTCCGCCAGATCCTGCAGCACCTCCATGAAGGATCGGTGCTCGACCTTTTCGAGAAAGCCGATCACATCGCCTTTCTCGCCGCAGCCGAAGCAGTTGAAGTAGTGGCGCGTTTCATTGACGTGAAATGATGGGGTTTTCTCGCTGTGAAACGGGCACAGACCCTTCCAGCTTCCCGTGCCGGCCCGCTTGAGCTCCACATAGCGCTTCACCACCTCGACGATGTTCGTGCGTTCGCGGACATCGTCGATCTTCTCCCTGGGAACTAAGGGCAAAGTTCTATCCGCCGCACCGGAAGGCGGGCATTTTTTAGCCCACACCCGCCTCTAGTCAAGGCGTAACGCGAAAAATCAATGCACAGGATGGTCAGGCAACTGACGTTCCCGACACTGGTACTTACGAGGGTCCTTCCGAATCTGACCTTCTGCGTCACTCCCGCCGACCTCCTCCGAAGCCCGTTCTATTACTAGTGCGCGGCCACCCCCGAGACGGGCCAATAAAAATGAAGAATCGGCGGCGTCGCCCGTCGCTGGACAAGAGCTCGTTCGCCAGATATGGCCGCTCCATGACCTCTCGCTTCGCTTTGTTTCTGGGCGTCTGCCTCGCTGGCTCTGGTTGCTCCTTCGCGTCGGCTTACGGTCCCGTGCCGTCGGCCAAGCCGCGCATCAACGTCTCGTGCACGGACGAGCGCTACGCGCCCGCGCTCGACGTCGGCGCCGCCGCGGGCTCCGTCATCGACGCGGTCGCGGCCAACAACAACAACGGCCTGCGCGTCGTGGGGTTCGTCGGCGTCCTCGGCTTCGGCGCCTCCGCCATCTACGGCTACATGGTGACGCGCGACTGCATGGAGGCGAAGAACGCCGCCTACCGCTATCACACGCGCATGCTGCAAAATCAGTACGACGTTCTCGACGAGTTCACCGCCCAGGGCACGCCGAGCGAACCGCCGCCGCCGCCAATTCCGCCTGCGCCCCAGGCGAGCCCGACGCAGTCGGCTCCGCCCCTGCCGACGCTACCGCCAGAGGTGCCGCCTCCGGCACCTCCGGCGCAGTAAGCGCGGCAGGCTTACTGGCCTTCGCCGCCCGTGAGGCCGGCTTCGTCGGCGCGCTTGAGGATGATGAACTCGACGCGGCGGTTCTGGCTCCAGCAGTCTTCGTTGTGCTGGGTGCAGATCGGCTTCGTCTCGCCGTAGCCGTGCGCCTTGAGGCGGCCTGGCTCGACGTTCCGCTCCTCGAGCGCGCGGCGCACCGACTGCGCGCGCCGTTCGGTGAGGTCGAGGTTGTGGGCGTCGTCGCCGCGCTCGTCGGCGTGGCCTTGGATCTCGAGCAGCTGCAGCTGCGGGTTGCCCTTGATGGTCGCCGCGATGGCGTCGAGCAGCGGGAAGGAGATCGCCTTGATCTCGTCCTTGTCCGTCTCGAAGTAGATCTTGTCGAGGATCTCGAGCTTGCCCTTGCGCACGATGACGCGGCCCTTGTCGGGGCAGCCGTCCTCGTCCTCGAACCCGTTGTAGGTCTCGGGCTCGTTTGGGCACTTGTCGTTGACGTCGAGGATGCGATCCTTGTCGTTGTCCGGATCGGGGCAGCCGTCGGCGTCCTCGAACCCGTCCTTGTCCTCGGGGTCGTTCGGGCACAGGTCGTTGACGTCGAGGATGCCGTCCTTGTCGTTGTCGGGATCGGGGCAGCCGTCCTCGTCCTCGAAGTTGTCCTTGTCCTCGGGATCGTCCGGGCACTTGTCCACGTCGTCGGGGATGCCGTCGCCGTCGCGATCGAGGTTGGCGTTGTCGGGGCAGCCGTCGGCGTCCTGGTACCCGTTCTTCGTCTCGGGATCGTTGGGGCACTTGTCGTCGACGTCGAGGATGCCGTCCTTGTCGTTGTCGGGATCGGGGCAGCCGTCCTCGTCCTCGAAGTCGTCGAAGTCCTCGGGATCGTCCGGGCACTGGTCGACGTCGTCCTTGTAGCCGTCGCCGTCGCGGTCGCCGATCGACGGCTCGAAGATGAAGCCGATGAACGCGCGCGGCGCGCCGCCGCCGTAGCCCTGCACGACGCGCCAGCCGCCGCCGATCTCGAAGAACGAGTTGCGCGCGAGGTAGAGCTTGATGCCCGCGATGGCCTCAGCCGTCGGGCCGAGCTTCGCGCCCACGATGCCCGCGTCGATCTTCTTCGAGTTGAGGCCGTAGAGGCCGTAGACCTCGCCGACGACGTCGAACTTCTGCGGCACGATGCCGTACGACAGGCCCAGGCCGCCGATGACCTCGTTGCCGACCTGGATGCCGGCGTTCGTGTTCGAGGGCATGCCGAGGTACGTGCGCGGGTACGCCGTCATGTCGTCGGTGAACGTCGACGTGCCGCCGCGGATGCGCATGCCGGCGTTGATGCCGGCGCGGAAGCGGCCCAGGTAGCCGGCCTCCGTGTCGACGACGACCGTCGGCTGGAAGATCGTCTTGCCCTCGCCGAGGAAGGCGTTCTTGTCGCCCGTCGGCAGGATGAGGGACGGGATCACGGCGAGGCCGAGGCCGCCGCGCGTCGCGTTCAGGAAGCGGATCTTCGGGTGCAGCTCGATGTCACCGAGGCCCTGCTTCGTGAAGGTGTAGTTTTGCGCCGTGTTCGGCTGGTTGACGTCGACGGCCGGGCTGCCGGGCGTGCCGCTGCCCGACAGAACGGTGAGCGGGATGATGACGCCGAGCTCGAGGCCCAGGTGCTGAAGCTTCGTGAAGCCGATCGCGCCTTGCAGCGACGGCGTCACGATGTTGTCGACGCTGAAGCCCGTGGCGTGTCCCGGCGTGCCGACCTGCGGCCCTGACAACGACAGCGGCTTGCGCGCGTACGTCGTCACGAGGCCGAAGGACGTGTCGAACTGGCCGAGGACGGCCGAGGAGTTCAACGTGATGAACCCCTTCGAGTCCATCGCCGGACGGAAGATCTGCAGGTCGATGGGCGCGTGCGAGAGCGATTGCGCTCGGGCCGACCCGCCGAATCCCAGACCGACACCGACTGCTGCGAACAGGGCCGCGTGAACGAGACCGCGGCGAGCGCGAACGGACATTGAACCCTCCGGTAGAACAGGAGCCCCCTAAATGTCCGGCTCCACCGAGCTGCGAATCGTAAGGAGGCCCATTTATAACAGCGTAGAGATCGCTGTCAAAGAGCTATCCTCGCGCGCGTGACGGTTCTCTGTGCAACCGACTTGCGGCCTGTGCACAGCGGCGGAATCGATCCGCTCATCCGCGCGGCCGGTGATGCCGGAGCTACGGGAATCCACCTCGGCGGGGGCGTCGTCCTCTCCGAGCTCGAAGCGATCGTGCCCGCCGTGCTGCGCGCCGGGCTGCTGATCCCGTCGATGACGCTGCCGTGCGCGCCGCGCGTGCTCGCGGCGCACAAGCGGCTGCCGTCGCTCGCGGCCGCCGACGGCGACGAGCGCGGCGCCGCCATCGCGCTCGCGAGCGAGGGGCTCGAGGCGGGCGTCGCCGCCGCCGTTCGCTGGGCGTTCTTGGATTTCGGTGCGGTCGCGCTGCCCGTCACGCGGCGCGAGATCGCGGCGTCGTTCGCGCGGCGCGCGCTCGGGCCCGGCGAGGACGGCGCGTCCGATCTCGCGATCGCGTTCGGCGCGCGGCGCGCGCAGGGCGAGCGGCTGTCCGACGCGTGCCACTGGTCGCTCGAGCGCCTCGGCCGCCTCGCCGAGGCACGCAGCGTGACGCTGATCCTCTCCGTCGGCGGCTCGCCGTGGGAGGTGCCGAGCGCGCGCGAGGCGCTCGCGCTCGTCGCGGCGTTCCAGGGCGCGCCGCTCGCGCTGCTGTGGGCGCCCGGCAAGCTCACGGCGGCGCGAGCGCTCGGGTTACGCCTGCCCGAGGATCGCGTGGCCGCCGTCGCGAAGGCCGCGGGCGCCGCGCTCGAGACCGACGCCGTCGGCATGGACGCGCGCTACCTGCCCGGCCTCGGCGAGCGCGACGAAGCGCTGCCCGCGGCCGTGAAGCTCGGCGCTGACGCGCCCGTCGTCGTCAGCGGATCTCCCGGCGCGACCGACGCCGAGATCGCGCGCGCCGTCGCGACGGTCGCGGCGCGCTACGAGCTGGCCTGAGGGTCAGCCCGCGGCGAGGATTCCGCTCAGCTCTTTCGCGATGCCGCCCTTGATGGCGTTCGCGAGCGGCACGAGCAAGAAGCCGAGGTTCAGGTCGATGTGCACGCGCGCCGGCTCGATGCTCACGCGCGCATCGAGGCCCTTGCGCGAGACGAGCAGCTCGTCACCCTTCCACGTGCACGTCGCGCCGTAATCCTTCTCGAGCTTGCCCGTGGCGCCCGCGATGCGCGCCTTGGCGGTCTCGGGCGGCAGCGTGTGGGGAATGTCGACCTCGAACTTCGGCATGGCTAGGCGTCCTTCTTGTCGGACTGCTTGTCGGCCTTGTCCGCGCCGATGCCGGTCGGGACCGCGGCAGAGGCGCCGACTCCTGTCGGCGCCGCAGGATCGTAGACGACGCGCGCGATCTCCATCTGGTTCAGCATGAACTTGATGGTCGTGCCCGCGCCGTGCAAGAGGCCCTCGCGCTGCAGCAGGTGGTAGACGCGCATCTTCTCGGGCACGGGCGGCTCGCCGTGCGACTTCTTGCCGGGCGAGCCCGAGGCGACGACGATCTTCTCGCCGGGCTGGAGCATGAACCCGGGATCGATCGTCCCCAGGAAGGACCCGCGCTGGCCGGCCTTGCCGGAGAGCACCTGCAGGCCGCGCGTGTTGACGGACGACGCGCCCGTGTTCTCGAGGACGAACCACTCCTCGTTGAGCTTCTTTTTATCGGACGCGGCGTGCGCTTCGCGGAAAACCAGGGGCATCGGTCAGACCTCCAGAATCTCGGCTTCTTTTTTCTTCACGATGTCGTCGACGGAGGCGATGGCCTTGTCCGTCGTCTTCTGCACGGTCTCGAGGCCTTTGCGCTCGTCGTCCTCGGTGATGGCGCTGTCCTTGAGCGCTTCCTTCATCATCTCGTTGGCGTCGCGACGCGCGCCGCGGAGGGCGACGCGCGCCTCCTCGGACATCTTCTTGACGACCTTGACCAACTCCTGGCGGCGCTCCTGCGTGAGGGCCGGCATGGGCAGGCGCACGATCTCGCCGTCGGACTGCGGGTTGAGGCCCAGCTGCGCCGCGCGGATGGCCTTTTCGATCTCGGGGATCAGCGTGCGCTCCCACGGCTTGACCGTGATGAGGCGCGCGTCGGCGACGTTGCACGACGCGACCTGGTTCAGCGGCGTCGGCGTGCCGTAATAATCGACGCGCACACCGTCGAGGATGCCGAGGCTCGCGCGCCCCGTGCGCACCTTCGTCAGGTCGCGCTTGAACGCCTCGATGCCCTTGTCGAGATCACCCTGCAGGCTCTTGATGATGTCGTTGATCATCGTCGTCTCTCCCCCGTTGGCTGCTGTCTCTTACGTCTGCGTACGCGGCTCGCGGCGTTCCTCGAGCACGAGCGTGCCGAGCGGCTCGCCCAGCACGACGCGGCGAATGTTACCCGGCTTCGTCATGTTGAACACGAGGATCGGCAGGTGGTTGTCGCGGCAGAGTGAGATCGCCGTCGAGTCCATGACGCCGAGGTCCCGGTTGAGGACGTCGAGGTACGACAGGCGCCGGAACATGCGCGCGTCCTTGAACTTGTTCGGATCCTTGTCGTAGACGCCGTCGACCTTCGTGGCTTTCATCACGATGTCGGCGCCGATCTCCATGGCGCGCAGCGAGGCGGCCGTGTCGGTCGTGAAGAACGGGTTGCCCGTGCCCGCGCCGAAGATCACGAGGCGCCCCTTCTCGAGGTGCCTGATGGCGCGGCGGCGGATGTACGGCTCACAAAGGCGCTCCATCTCGATGGCCGACAGCACGCGCGTGTGCGAGCCGCGCGACTCGAGCGCGTCCTGCAACGCGAGCGAGTTGATGACCGTCGCGAGCATGCCCATGTAGTCGGCGTGCGCGCGGTCCATGCCGCGCGAGCTCGCCGCGATGCCGCGGAAGATGTTGCCGCCGCCGATGACCATCGCGATCTCGACGCCCAGGCTGTGGACGTCGATGATCTCGTCGGCGATCTGCGCGATGGTCTGCGGATCGATGCCGTAGGTCTGCGAGCCCATGAGCGCCTCGCCCGAGAGCTTGAGCAGGATGCGCCGGTACTTCACGCCCGGCGCGAGCGGCAGCTTCGTCGACTTCTTGGGCTCGCCGCTGTCGTCATCTTCATCGTGGCGCGCGACGCCCGAGGAGGGGAGCTTCCTCGGGGCGCGACCGGCGCCATCGGCTTTCCGTTTCGCCATGGCGCCGTCTCGGCCTAGGCCTGCCCGGACTGCTTCTGAACCTCTGCGACGAAGTCGTCGGCGCGCTTCTCGAGGCCCTCACCGACCTCGAAGCGCACGAAGCGGCGGATCTTGACGTTCTCGCCCGTCTTCGCGATGAGGTCCGTCAGCAAGCTGCGGATGTCCTTCTTGCCCTCGGCGTCCTTGACCCACACCTGATCGAGCAGGCAGATCTCCTTGGCCCACTTGGCGAGCTGGCCCTCGATGATCTTCGGGATGACCGACTCCGGCTTGCCAGACTTCTTGGCGAGCTCGGTGCGGATCTCCGTCTCCTTCGCGAGGATGGCCGGCGGGATCTCGTCCTGCGAGACGTACTGCGGGTTCATGGCGGCGACCTGGACGGCCACCTCACGCGCGAACTCCTGGAAGTCGGGGTTGCGGCCCACGAAGTCGGTCTCGCAGTTCACCTCGACGAGCACGCCGATGCGCGCGCCGTGCAGATAGCTGACGACCGTGCCCTCGGAGGCGATGCGCGTCGCCTTCTTGGCGGCCGAGGCGATGCCCTTCTTGCGCAGGTACTCGATCGCCTTGTCCGCGTCCGCCGCGCACTCGACGAGCGCCTTCTTGCAGTCCGCCATCCCCGCGCCCGTACGCTCGCGAAGGTCCTTGATCATCTGTGCCGTGACGTCAGCCATGACTCGCTCTTCTTCCTGGTTCTACGTTCTGGTCGGTTGAATGAAACGCGCGCGCGCGGCTCACGCCACGCGCGCACGGCAAAGCTCGCTCGCGGCGCCTCTAGGCCTTCTCGGCTTCGTCTTCGGGAGTCGCGGCGGCCTCGGGGGCGGGCAGGTCGCGGTTGCGGCGCGACACGACCTCGACGCGCGGGCCCTCGCCGCCCGACGACACGCGGATCGTCTGCGGCTCGTTCTCGCCCTGGCCCTGCTCCGCGCGCTGCGCGCGCTGCTGGTTCGCGCGCTCGCGGCCGACCTTCTGGCCGAGGAGGCACGCGTCCGAGACCTTGCCCGCGAACAGCTTGAGCGAGCGGATGGCGTCGTCGTTGCCGGGGATCGGGTAGTCGATGACGTCGGGATCGCAGTTCGTGTCGACGATCGCGACGATCGGGATCTCGAGCTTGCGCGCCTCGGTGACGGCGATGTGCTCCTTGACCACATCGACAATAAACACCGCGCCCGGCAGCTCGGTCATGCTCTTGATGCCGCCCAGGGCCTTCTCGAGCTTCTCGCGCTCGCGCGTCACGCCGAGGACCTCTTTCTTGGTCATGCGCTCGAACGTGCCGTCGGTCGACATCTTCTCGATGGCGTGAAGGCGATCGATCGAGCCCTTCACCGTGTTGAAGTTCGTGAGCGTGCCGCCGAGCCAGCGGTTCGTGACGCAGAACTGGCCGCCGCGCAGCGCCTCGTCGCGCATGACCTCCTGGGCCTGCTTCTTCGTGCCGACGAACAGCACGGAGCGGCCGCTCGACACCGTCGAGACCAGGAAGCGATAGGCGCGGTTGAAGGCGCGCACCGTCTGCTGCAGGTCGATGATGTGGATGCCGTTCCTGGCCCCGAAGATGTAGCTCTTCATCTTCGGGTTCCAGCGCTTCGTCTGGTGGCCGAAGTGGACGCCGGCCTCCATCATCTCGCGGATCGTGATGGGCTGGTCGAGGGTGGCTTGGACTTCCTGGCTGAACTCGGTTCCGGTGGCGCTCATGTTTTTTCCTTCGCGTTGTTTTCCGCCGCCCGCGTCTTCAAGAGCCGAAACCTCCGTCTGAATCGATCATCAGATGGCGGCACGCGCGGCTCCCTCTTCGGGCGTGAGATGTGTTTGGTGAAAAAGAGGGGAATTTCTACCACGTTTTAAACATCTGTCACCTGGATCGTGCCGCAGGCCGCGGCGGGCTTGGGGTCGGGGCACGGAGCCGCGCACGCGCGCCGCGGTATGGGGGTTGCAGCCTTCTTAGTTGCAGGCCGCGCGGAACGTTTATAGAAGGAGTCCCCATGTCGTCTTCCACGAAGTCCGTCTCAGGTAAGTCCGCCCCCGTCGACATTCGCCCGGCCACGGGCAAGCTCGGCATCCTCTGTCCCGGAATGGGCGCCGTCGCGACGACGTTCATGGCGGGCGTCGAGAACATCCGCAAGGGCCGCTCGAAGCCGATCGGCTCGCTCACGCAGATGGGCACGATCCGCCTCGGCAAGCGCACCGACGGCAAGACGCCCCTCATTCAAGAGTTCGTCCCGCTCGCGAAGCTCGACGACATCGTGTTCGGCGGCTGGGACCTCTTCCCCGACGACGCGTACCAGGCCGCGAAGAAGGCCGGCGTGCTCTCGAACGAGCACCTCGCCGAGCTCAAGGACTTCCTCTCGACGATCAAGCCCATGAAGGCGGTCTTCGATCAGACGTTCGTGAAGAAGCTCACGGCGACGCACGCCAAACCAGGTCCAGAGTCGGGCAAGAGCAAGCTCGACCTCGCCCATGCGGTCATCGAGGACATCAAGAACTTCAAGAAGACGAACAACTGCGATCGCCTCGTCATGGTGTGGTGCGGGTCGACCGAGGTGTACCGGAGCGCGGCGCCGTGTCACGCCACGGTGAGTGCGTTTGAGAAGGGACTCGTCGCGAACGACCCGGAGATCGCGCCGTCGCAGATCTACGCGTACGCGGCCCTCAAGTGCGGCGTGCCGTACGCCAACGGCGCGCCCAACCTCAGCGTCGACATCCCGTGCATGCTCGAGCTCGCGAAGCAGAACGGCGTGCCCGTGACAGGCAAGGACTTCAAGACGGGCCAGACGCTCATGAAGACGATCCTCGCGCCGGGCTTCAAGGCGCGCTTGCTGGGCGTCGACGGCTGGTACTCGACGAACATCCTCGGCAACCGCGACGGCGAGGTGCTCGACGATCCGGAGTCGTTCAAGACGAAGGAGGTGTCGAAGCTGGGCGTGCTCGAGCACGTGCTGCAGCCGCACCTGTACCCCGACCTCTACGGCAACATGCACCACGTCGTGCGCATCAACTACTACCCTCCGCGCGGCGACAACAAAGAGGGCTGGGACAACATCGATATCTTCGGGTGGATGGGCTACAAGATGCAGATCAAGATCGACTTCCTCTGCAGGGACTCGATCCT
Organism: Polyangia bacterium; assembly: GCA_036271915.1. Taxonomy (GTDB): domain Bacteria; phylum Myxococcota_A; class Polyangia; order Fen-1088; family Fen-1088; genus DASZFV01. Next base: position 16,098 of record DATAZS010000229.1, on the reverse strand, counting down.
GGCCGCGCCGATCGTCCTCGACCTCGCGCTCTTCATGGACCTCGCGCAGCGCTGCGGGATGAGCGGCATCCAGGAGTGGCTGTCGTTCTACTGGAAGAGCCCGCAGTCGGCCGAGGGCCTGTACCCCGAGCACGATCTCTTCATCCAGCTCATGAAGCTCAAGAACACGCTGCGCAACCTGCGCGGCGAAGAGCTCATCACGCACCTGGGCAACGAATACTACGACTAACCGCCGCTCGCGCCGCTCGCTTCGCGGAAGGGGCCTTCGCCCCTCGGCCCCTTCCCGCCCTGCCTCCACCCCGCTCGCTTCGCTCGGCCTCGGCCGCGGGCCCTCCCCTTGCTTTATAAGGCGAGCCGGCCCAGCTAAGCTGGGCCTCACGTCGATGAACTCGCTCGCTGTGGTCGCTCTGGCTTTGGTGTTTTGTGGCTGTGGGCGGACGTTGTTGGACGATCCGGTCGGCGCGGCGGAGACGCCGGCGCTGCATCGGGCGTCGCATGTTTGTGCGGCGAAGGATCTCTCGGGGCCGCGGCCTCATGATTGTCGGTCGTCGGGGCCGTCGCCCATGCCGGGCGCGTGCGGCGAAGACTCCGATTGCGCGGCGGGGGCAGTCGGTCGCTGTGTGCTCGCTGCAGGTGACACCTGTGGTTGCGTCTATGACGCCTGTCAAACCGACAACGATTGTCCGGTGGGGCAGGCGTGCGCGTGCAACGAGATCGGGATCGGGAACACGTGCGTGCCCGCGCCCTGCGCCGTCGATAGCGACTGTGGCGCCGGCGGCTTCTGCGGGCCCATCGTGAAGGTGTGCGCCTCCCCCGCGATCGTCGCCTACCAGTGCTACTCGTCGAGAGATCAGTGCGTCTTGGACGCCGACTGCCCGACGAATGAAGAGTGCGTGGCCTTGCCCGGCGAGGCGTGGGCCTGCCACGTGCCAGGCGTGTGTCGTTAGGCGTCGCGCGCGCGGTCGCGTTTTTGTTCGCGGAGCATGAAGAGGTAGAGGCTCTCTACCTTTTCGCGGGCCCAGGGCGTGCGGCGCAGGAACTTCAGGCTCGAGGTGACGCTGGGGTCGGTCGTGAAGCAGCGGATGTTCACTTGCGCGCCGAGCTCGGGCCAGCCGAAGTGGGCCACGAGGTCGGTGACGATCTTCTCGAGCGTGATCCCGTGAAGCGGGTTGCCGGCCTGGGCGGTCATGCGCGCAGCTTCGCACTTCCTCGACGGTGATCGCGCCCGATCGCGACGTCGCGGCAAATTGTCGCGCGCGGATTGACCTGATCCGCCGAGTGCTGGATACCATCCTCCGTGCTCCGAAGGACGGGCGGGTGGGTGCTCGCGCTCGCGCTGTCGTGTGTCGACGTCGCGTGCCTCGACGCGGGGCCGACGCCCGTCGGGCGGCACCTGCTCGCGACCGCCGCCGAGGACGACGTCGAATTCGACGACGGCGCGATCGGCGCGCCCCGCCGCATCTTCGTCTCGGCGCGGGAGTCGCAGGACGGGACGTTCGGCTTCACGACGCGGCGGCTCGCGATTGTCGATGATCCGGGGCCGAACGGCGGCGCCGCGACGTCGCGCGTGCTGCTGGATCACGCCGCGCTGTCGGAGCAGTCGTGCTTCATGGGCGCCTGTTCGATGCCCGTCGACGCCTTGGGGCGTCTCTACGTCCACCAGCTGACGTTTTCACCATCGACGCTCAGTCCGGGCGGGACCGACCAGCACGACGATCTGATCATCGTCGATCCCGCGACCGGCGCGCAGCAGCACCTCGGGCCCGTCGAGTCGTTCGACGTCTCCCCTGATGGCGCGCGCGTCGCGTACCTGCCCGAAAACGCGGCGTTGCCGCCGCCGCTCGTCCTTCGCGAGCTCTCTGGCGCGGAACGCATGTTGCCCGACCGGTCGTTCGCGTTCGTCGGGAGCGACTTCTTCTTCGTCGGCGATGACGGTCACCTGTCACGCCTCGCGGCGTCGAGCGTCGACGTCGAGGCCTTCGCGCCGCAGGTCGACTTCTTCGAGCCGTTCGCGACGCAGCGGGGCTTCTTGCTGCAGCTCCGCCGAGTCGGCGCGGGGGACCAGGGCACGTTCACGTCGTCGATCTTCGACGTCGCGACGCTCACCGAGACGGCGCTGCCCGACGAGTCGGCGGCCGCCCCGACCTTCGTCCCTTCGCCGAGCGGACGGTACGTCGCGACGCAGTCGTCCTCGTCTTTCATCCAAGGTCCGACGGTTCAGCTCACGTTGTTCGACCGGGACACGAATCAGCAGACGCTCGCGTCGGAGCCGTCGCTGAACGTTTCGTCGCTCGCCTGGCGGCCGCAACACGACGAGCTCTGCTTCGGGATGAACCAGGGCAACGAGGACGAGCTCTGGCGCTGGCGGCCCGGCGGCACGCCCGAGGAGATCGCGCCAGGCGATCCGCCCGAACAGCCGCCGCTCGCGCCGATGCTGGCGCAGGAGCTGCCTTTCTACAGTGAGCCGACGTTCACGCCCGACGGCGCCTTCCTGTTCGTGTCCGACCGAGGCGCCTCGGAGCGTCAACCCGTCGCGCTGTTGTCGGCCGACGACGTCACGGCCGCGCCGTTTTCCCTCACGCCCGCGGGCACGGGGATGTCGGGGGTTTGGCCGCTCACGGCGGGTCGTCTGCTCGTCGAGAATTGGATCACCGACGTCAGGCGCAACGACATCTACCTCGTCGATCCGGCGGCGCGCACGTCGCGGGCGCTCGCGAGCACGGGAAACGTCGTCGCGATCGGGCGCGATCGATTCCTCGCGCTCCTGCATTGGGTCGCCGACGGCGGCTCGGGCGATCTGACGTTGCTCGACTATGCGACGGCGACGCCGACGCTCATCGCGCAGAACGTCTCGGCCGTCGCCGTCGACGCGTCGGCGGATCCGAACGACGGGCTCGCGCCCGGGACGCGCGTCGCTTACCTCGTCCACGATCGCATCGCGTCGCCCTACGACGGGCTCTGGGTGATCGACCTTCCATGATCACGCTCGCGCTCGGCGTGCTGCTCTGCCAGGCCGCCTCGCTCGCGGACGGCGGCGTCGGCGTTGACGTCGGCGATGGCGCCCTCGACGGTCCGGCGTCGCGCGACGCCGAGGTCGTCGACGCGTCGTTGCCCGCCGACGGCCTCGACCGTTCGGTCGTGGTGGCGCCCGCGGCCGCTCCGCGGATTCGTCTCGAGGGCCGCGTGCTCGCGCGCGGCTCTCGAAAATTCGTGGCCGCGGCCACGATCTTCGTCGATCTCGTCGAGTCGCCCGAGACCGATCGCGAGGGGCGCTTCGAGATCGACGTCCCGTGCGGCAAGCATTGGATCGCGGCCCAGGCGCCGGGCTTCGAGGCGCTGTCCGTCGAGCGCGACGCGTGCGCGGACGCGTCGCCGCTCGTGCTGCGCCTCGCGCCTCGCGCGGGCGCCGCCGGCTATCAGACGGTCGTTCGGGCCCCCACGAGCCGCCAAGAGATGCAGCTCCAGGGCGAAGAGCTCACGAAGACGCCGGGCACGCTCGGCGATCCGTTTCGCGCCGTCGAGTCGCTCCCCGGCGTGTCGGCCGTCGCGTGGCCCGCGCCCATCTACGCCGTGCGCGGCAGCAACCCGGGAAACACGGGCTACTTCCTCGACGACCTGCGCATCCCCGCGCTGTTTCACTTCGCGCTCGGGCCGTCGGTCATTCACCCGTATTTCTTCCAAGACCTGGACTTCTACGCGGGCGGCTATCCCGCGCGCTACGGCCGCTACGTCGCGGGCGTCGTCTCGGCGCACACGCGCGTCGCGCCCGACGACGACGTGCACGCCTCGGTCGACGTTCGCCTGTACGACGCGGGTGCAATGGTGACGGCGCCGCTGCCGGGACAGGGCTCGGTCGCCGTCGCGGCGCGCTACTCGTACACGGGCGCCGTCATCGGATACCTGAGCGACGCCGGCCTCAGCCTCGGGTACTGGGACTATCAGGTGCGCGCGGACCGCGCGTTCGGGCGCGTGCGGCTCACGCTCCTCGCGTTTGGCTCCAGCGACGAGCTCCAGACGACGTCGAGCAAGCTCGCGCTGCGGTTTCACCGCGTGAAGGTGCGCGCCGAGACGCCGCTCGCGGGCGGCGCGCTCGCGGCGAGCGTGGGCGTCGGCGCCGACCGCTCCGAGGCGCCGATCGTCACGGACGAGCCCATCACGCTCTCGGCGCTGTCCGTGTTGCCGCGGCTCGCGTACACGCGCGCGACGACGCACGCCGAGATCGAGGCCGGGTTCGACGGCGAGATCGAGCGCTTCGATCCCGTGACGACGCTCGAGCGGCTGGGCGAGCTCGATCTCGGCAAGCGCCGCACGGCGCGGCTCCTCGGCGAGTACGTCACGCTCAACCTTCACGCCGGACCGCGGCTCCTCGTGACGCCCGAGGTGCGCGTCGACAGCTACGCCGTGAGCGGCGCGGCGAAGACCGACGTGGGCCCGCGCCTCGCCGCGCGGCTCGCGCTCGACGCGACGACGTGGCTCAAGATCTCGGGCGGCCGCTTCACGCAGCTGCCCAGCCTCCCGCTCCAGATCCCGGGCGCCGAGAACTTCGGCCTCGCGCTCTACGGCCTGCAGAGCTCGTGGCAGGGCGCGCTCGCCGTCGGCACGTCGCGCTGGCGCGGCTTCGAGGCGACCGTCACCGGCTATGTGCAGCGCTACGTGCTCACGGACGTGCGCGATCCCGTCGTCACGCACATGGTCGATCCGCTCGCGGACGACTTCCTCGTCGCGCGCGACGCGCTGTCGTACGGCGTCGAGGTGCTCGTGCGCCGGCCGTCGACCGAGCGGCTCAGCGGATGGCTGTCGTACACGCTGTCGAACAATGAGCGCGCGCTGGGCGGCGGCGTCATCGGTCCGTCGGACTGGGACCAGCGCCACGTCGTCAACCTCGTGCTCGGTTACCGCTGGCGCCGCTACACGTTCGGCGGACGCGCGCACTACAACACGGGGCGCCCCGTGCTCGTGAGCGACGCCGCCGGCGAGACGTTCACGCGGCTGCCGGACTTCTATCAGATCGATCTGCGCTGCGACCGCCGCTTCATCTTCGACAAGTTCTCACTCGACGGCTACGTCGAGCTGGTCAACGCGACCTTCAACCGTCAGGTGGTCGGGTTGGTTCAGATGACGCCCGACGCGCCGCCCACGCAGGACGGGTATCTCATCGTGTTGCCGTCGATCGGCGTCCACGCCGAGTTTTGAGCCGGCGTCAGCGCCGCGTCTCCGCGGCCTCGGGAGCGACCGAAAGGTCGAGGTGGTAGCCCCATCGCGCGACGAGATCGCCGAGGAGCTCGCGCGCGTGCGCCTCGGCCTTGCCGAGCACGCCCTGGGAGAGGGCGGCCCGCGTGAGGCCCGTGCGCGCGTCCTGATACCAACCGTTGCGATCGTCGGGTGAGATGGCGTTCAGGAAGCCCGAGCGTTCGTTGATCGTCTCGAAGCGCTTGATGTCGAGCGAGAGGATGCGGGCCGGCGGCAGCGCGACGTGCACGACGCGCGTGGACGGGTCGACCTCGAGACGCGTCGGTTCGTCGCACACGTCGAAGCCCGCGGAGACGACGCCCGAGTAGAACAGAAACGCCTCCGGCTCGGTCGTGAAGGGCAGATCGATCGTCTTCGGCACCGTCCGTCGCGCGTAGTCGGCGAGTGTGACCTCGATCGTCGAGAGCTTGCAGACCTTGCGCACGCCCTCGACGACGACGAGCTCCTCCTCACGCGCCTGTCGCCTCGCTCGCTGCGCGAGGACGATCACGGTGAGCGCGATCGCGGCCGCCACCGCCGCGACGGCGACGTAGCGGCGCGCGCGGGGCGGGGGGCCCGGCGTCGTCGACATCGACATGGCGTCGAGGATACGCCCGTCGCGTGGCTCAGTGCAGGAGCGCCTGGTCGTTCGAGGGGCGGCTCGACGTCGACATCCCGAGCGGCGCGAGGTGCGGCAGGATCCAGCGCGGCAGCGCGTCGCACGACTCGGTCGGGAGCAAGCCGAGCGCCGCGGCCTCGCGATCGCGCACGAGCGGCGCGAGGTCGCTCGTCGTCGACGCGAGGCACGACGCCCACAGCGCCTCGCGCTGCCGCAGCGACCAGTGGCGAACGACCCATGCCGCCGCCTTCGCGCCGAAGGTGGCGTGGCGGGTCTCGTCGTGGAGCAGCTCGGTGTAGGCCCACGCGAGGAGCGGCTCGCGCACGATGGCGCGCGCCGTCGCGAAGGACGACGCCGTGAGCGGCTTGCCGAGCGCGAAGTCGGAGACGAGCGTGCGCGCGAGGCTGGTCTCGGTCGCGAGCGAGGCGCGCGGGACGCCGATCGCGAACTCGACGGGCCGCGCGGCGCGCGCGTCGGCGGCGCCAAGCTCGGCGAGCACGCGGCCGCACACCTCGACGTGGCGCACCTTCTCCCGCACGACGTGCGCGGCGAGCGTGAGGATGGACGGCGGCGCGCCGAGGGCCGTCAGCTCGGCCGTGATGCGCGCCGCCTGCAGCGCGCCGTGACGCTCGCGCTCGGTGAGGCGTCGCCAGCCTGCGGCGACCCGCCTCAGGAGATCCACCGAGTAGCGCGTGCGGTCGAGGGAGCGTGACTTCATGGCGGCCGGTGGAGAAGCAAGCGCTGTTCCCCGAAATACCCCCTCGCCATGGCGCCGGACGCCGCAGAAGCTACGAAATCACCCGGATCACCGCGACAGCGATGTCGCGTGATCCCGCGGAGGTTGACAGTCACGAACGCGGGGTGTTTCGTCGGCGACGTGTTCAAGGATTTGAGTCGCCGCGCGGGTGGGTTCGCTTACGACAAGCTGGTCGCGCCCCGGCGCGACGTGCGTCCCGCGGCGCGCCACCTGCGCAACCTCGCGAGCATCGCGAACGAGCTGCTGGGTCGGCCGCTGCGTCCCGCGGACGAAAGTGTAGACGCCGGTCAGTCCGCGCCGCCGATCGAGCCGGCCGCGACGGCGCGTCCCGCGGGCGGCAAGGCGCCGAGCACGCGGCGCGCACCCGTGCTCGTGTACTTCGACGGTAAGGATCACCGCACGCTCGCGCGCGTCGAGGAGCTCCTGAAGGGCCGCGGCTTCGCCTATCAGGTGCTCGACGTGAGCGCCGACGAGGCCGAGCGCTCGTGGGCGACGACCGCGGCCAAGACGTCGGAGTTCCCGCTCGTCTTCATCGCCGGCGCGCCCGTGGGCGGCTTCGACGCCTTGCTGCGCGCCGACGTCTCGGGCGATCTCGCGAAGCTGATCGCCGCATCGTCATAAGCGTGAAACGGCTCAGCTTGCCGAGCGCAGAGCAGCGCAGCGTGGCTTCGCCACGCGGAGCCAGGGGGGCCGGGTCTGCGAGCGGCAGCGAGCCAGACCCCGTCAGAAGATCAATGTGCGCCGCGGAGGCGACGCAATTCTTCGGCGGCGTCGGCGGCGGAGGGGTCGAGGGCCAGCAGGCGCTCGAGCTCTTGAATGGCGAGCTCGGGTTGGCCGGTCTGCGCGTGGATCTGCGCGAGGTACTCGGCGGCGCGGCGGTTGCGCGCGTCGAGCTGGACGGCGCGGCGCAGCTCGGCGAGCGCGGCGCGTCCCGCGCGCGCGTCGGCGGGCGCCTCGCGGAACAGCGCCCAGCCGAGCGACGCGCGGTATTCGGCCTCGTTGGGCACGAGGCGCGCCGCCTGACGAAACGCCTCGACCGCCTCGTGGTGCCGTCGCGCGCGCAGGTGCTCGGTGCCGGCCTCGTAAAGCGCGCGCGCGGCGGCGTTCGACGCCGAGCTCACGGCGGGCGTCGCGGGCGCGTCGATGAACCCGGAGACGTCGGTCACGCGATCGGCGCCCTCGGCGGCGCGGTCCGTGCCGCGGTCCAGCTTCGCGATGTACGAGCGGCGGCGCCCCGGATCGCGCAGCGTGCGGTGCGCCTCGCCCAAGCGATCGAAGATCTCCTGCGCCAGTCGGCGATCCTCGTCGGTGCTGTGGCGGTAGCGATCGGGGTGGAAGCCACGCGCGTGCGCGTCGTAGGCGCGGTCGACGTCGGCCTGCGTGGCGTCGCGCTCGACGCCGAGGGTCCAGAAGTAATCCTGCGTGCGCACCGTCTCGGCGACCATCGAGAGCTGACCGACCGACAGCGCGCCCGACGGCTGCGGCGGCGCGACGGCGACGACGAAGCCCGAGGGCGGTGACGACGCGTGCGCCGCCGCCGCGGGCGTGCCGCGCCGACGCGCGCTCGTGCCCTCGGCGTGCGTGATCATGCCCGCCTCCGACAGCGCGACGAGGAGCAGGCGCGCCTCGTCCACGGCGATGGGTGCGCGCGCGAGCACCTCGGCGATGCTCTCCGTGCCGTCGATGCTGTTGATGTACGCGAGCGCCGTCGGATCGATCGTGAGATCCTGCAGGCGCAGCACGGGATCGGGGTTGAGCTCGACGGACTGGCGCACGTACGCGTCGAGCACGGCGCGCTGGCGGGCGGCGTCGTAGTGGCGGCGGATGCCCTCGAAGATGAGCGCGGCGGGCGGGCGTTCGAGGCGCAGCGACTGGCCGGGGCTCGTGTCCTCGAGCGCGACCTCGCTCTCCTTGAACATGAACTTGCCGTCGGGCCACGCGAAGACCTCGAGCAGCTTCGTCTCGACCTGCTCGACGAGCGCGCGCTGCAGGTTGTACGGCGACAGCGCCCCCATCTCGACGAGGATCTGCCCCTGCTGGCGGCGCTCCGTCTTCATGCGCGCCACGGAGTCGGCGAGCGCCTTCTCCGTGATGAGCTTGCGGCCCACGAGGATCTGGCCGAGGCACTCGGCCAGCACGTTCGACTTCACGGAGACGGGGTAGCCACCCTCGAAGGCGACGATCTTCTTCGTGGCGTCCTTCTTCGAGGCGTCGCGCAGCAGCAGCAGTGAGCCCGACGCCTTCTGCGCGTAGAGGCGGCGCAGCAGGCGCGCGAACGGGACGCGCTTGAGCACGCCCTGGAACTCGGCCTTCTCGCCCGCGAGCGACTTCGCGGCGCGCTCGACGTTGCGGCGCTCGCGCTGCTGCACGGGATCGGTGAGCACGCCGTCGAGCGCGGCGACGAGCTGCGCGACGTCGGGCGCCTGCGCGAGGCGCGGTGGGTTCGCGGCGGCGTCGCCCGTGCCCGTGCCGGGTGGCAGCGCCTGCAGCATGAGCGCGAGCAGGCTGTTCGCGTCGAGCGGCGTCGGCAGGTACTCGGCGGGCGCGAAGCGTCGCCGCGCCTCGGCGCGGTGGCTCGCGCCGCGGTGCGAGCTCGCGATGAAGAAGATGGGCGCCGCGCGCGTGTCGGGATCGCGGCGCAGCTCCTCGGCCAGGCGGAAGCCGTTGCCGTCCAACAGCTGCGTGTCGATGACGACGGCGTCGGGCGCGCGCACGGCGATGCTGCGCTGGGCCCACTTCGCCTCTGCCTCCGACGCCAGCTCGTAGCGCCCCTCCCGCAGGGCGTCGCCGATGCGACGCTGCAGCTCGGGATCGCTCTCGACGATGAGCACGTAACCCGCCACGGGGTGGAGCGTAACCCAGAAACGAGACGACGGGGCGCCGCGCTTGGCCGCGGGCGGCCGAGGTGATTAAGTACGCGGCACCACGATGGCGGCGCGCAAGACCAAACCCGGGAAGCGAAATGACGGCGGCAAGACTTCCGCGAAGGCGCGCGCCAAGGCACCTCCCAAGAAGAAAAGCGCGACGACGGGCGAGCCGGCGGGCGTCGCCGCGATCGTGCTCGCGGCGGGCAAGGGCACGCGCATGCGCTCGGCGCGCGCGAAGGTGCTGCACGAGCTGCTCGGACGTCCGCTCGTCGCCTATCCCGTGGGGCTCGCGCGCGAGCTCGGCGCGGCGCCCGTCGTCGCCGTGCTCGGCCACCAGCGCGAGGCCGTCGAGGCCGCGCTCGCGTCGCGCTTCGGCGCCGTCGCCGTCGTCGAGCAGGCCGAGCAACGCGGCACCGGCCACGCCGTCCGCCTCGCCATGCCGGCGCTGCGCGACTTCGAGGGCATCGTCCTCATCCTCTACGGCGACGTGCCGCTCCTGCGCCGCGAGACGCTCGAGCAGCTCGTCGGCGAGGCGCGGCGCTACCAGTGCCTCGCGCTCGTGACGGCGACGCCCGCCGACGCCACGGGCTACGGCCGCGTCGTGCGCGACAAGCGCGGCAACGTCACGGGCGTCGTCGAGCAGAAGGACGCGACGCCCGACGAGCTCGAGATCGACGAGGTCAACGCCGGCATCTACGCGGCGCCCGTCGCGTTCTTGCGCACGGCCACGGCGAACCTCGCCGCGAAGAACGCGCAGGGCGAGTACTACCTGACCGACATCATCGCCGCGGCGGCCCGTTCGATCGGCGTCACGGCCGTCGAGGCCGACGCCCGCGACGTCGCCGGCATCAACGACCGCGAGCAGCTAGGCGACGCGGAGCTCACGATGCGCGCGCGCATCAACCGCCACTGGCAGACGCACGCGACGCTGCGCGACGCCGCCTCGATCGTCATCGAGCCCGACGTCACGATCGACGTCGACGCCGAGATCGGCCGCAACGTCACGCTGCGCGGACGCACGCGCGTCGGCCACGGCGCGCGCGTTGAGGACGGCTCGATCCTCGTCGACACCGACGTCGGCGCGGGCGCGCACGTGCTGCCCTACACGATCTCGAACGACGCTGTCATCGGCGCGGGCGCCATCATCGGCCCCTTCGCGCGCCTGCGGCCGGGCGCGCAGATCGGCGCCGAGGCGCACGTCGGCAACTTCGTCGAGCTCAAGAAGACCGTGCTCGGCAAGGGCAGCAAGGCCAACCACCTCGCCTACCTCGGCGACGCCGTCATCGGCGAGAGGGTCAACATCGGCGCCGGCACGATCACGTGCAACTACAACGGCTACGAGAAGCGCCAGACGATCATCGAGGACGGCGCGTTCATCGGCTCGGACACGCAGCTCGTCGCGCCCGTGCGCGTGGGCAAGGGCGCCGTCATCGCCGCGGGCACGACCGTCGTGCGCGACGTGCCCGCGGGCGCGCTCGCGATCTCGCGCGCCGATCAGCGCGAGCGCGCGGGCTACGCCGCCGACGTCGCCGCGCGCTATCCCAACAAGCCAGCGTCCAAGACCAAATAGAGTTGATAAGATAGAAAACGGAGGTTCCGATGCCCACGTCCGTGAAGGCGTTCTTCGATGAGAAGGTCCCCGCCGCGCTCGCGCTCAGCCCCGAGAAGGCGAAGGACGTCGCAGCCGTCTACCTGTTCAAGATCTCGGGCGCCGACGGCGGCACCTGGACCGTCGATCTCGTGTCGTCGCCGCCCACGGCCAAGGCGGGCGAGTCCGGCAAGCCTCAGTGCACGATCGAGGCGACCGACGACGACTTCCGCTCGATGATCGACGGCGGCATGCAAGCCGCCATGACGCTGTTCTTCAGCGGCAAGCTCAAGGTCTCGGGCGATCCGACGCTCGCGACGAAGCTGTCGAAGCTGCTGCAGATGGCGAAGTAGATCGCGGGCCGCGGCCGACGTCAGACGCCGCGCGCGCGTTCGATCGCGGCGGCGTCGAGGACGAGGCCCGTGCGGTGGAGCAGCAGCGCGCGCTCGAGCACGGCCTCGAGCTCGCGGAAGTTCCCCGGCCAGTCGTGGCCACGCAGCGCCGCGATCGCGGCGTGAGGCAGCTCGACGGCGCGCGCGCGCCCGTCGGCGCCGAGGCGCGCGTAGTCTTCGGCCAGCACGAGCTCGAGCTCCTGGCCCGCGGCGCGCAGGATGCGGTTGCCCGACCACACGGCCGCGGGGCCGAGATCGTCGAGGCGATCGCGCAGCGGCGGCAGCGTGAGCACGATGCGCGCGAGGCGCCAGTAGAGATCGTGGCGGAAGCGTCCCTCGCGGACCTCGTCGGGCAAGGCGTGATCCGACATCGCGATGGCGCGGACGTCCAGCGTGCGCTTCGGATCGCCGTCGACGCGCCCGCTCTTGAGCAGCCGCATGAGCGCGGCCTGCGTGCGCGGCCCCAACCCCGCGGCCTCCTCGATGAGCAGCGTCCCGCCGTGCGCGCGCTGCGCGGCGCCCGGGGCTTTACCCGCGCCCAGCAGCGCCGCGAGCGCGTCGTCGTCGGAGAAGCCCGCGACGTCGTAGCGCACGAGCGGACCGCCCGCGCAGGACAGGTGGTGCAGCGCGCGCGCGAGGCCTTCCTTCCCCGTGCCCGGCTCGCCCAGCAGCACGAAGCTCGTGCGGTAAGGCACCTCCTGCATGCGCTCGACGACGTCGAGGATCGCCGTGAGGGCCGGGTGGGGCGCCGTCATGCGGATGAGCGCGCCGATCCAGCGCGCGGCCGCCGGGTGCATCGCGCCCAGCGCCGTCGCCGGCCTCTTCGCCGCCACCTTCGCGACCGCCTTCTTGGTGACCGGCCGCTTGAGCTTCGTGGCCGTCACGCGCGCTTGAAGCCGAGCAAGAGATCCATGGAGGCCTGGTCGGCGGCCGGGAAGCGATACTTCTCGAACTCGCCCGACGTGACCCAGATGCAGTCGGCGACGCGCACGGCCTTCGGCTCGGCGTCGTTCTGGATCGTCGCCTGATAGAGCGACAGGTCGACCGAGTAGCCGACGTAGTCGTGCGTGCGGCGGCCGATGCACGCGCCCGCCTCGATCTCGACGCCCACGCGCTCACGCACCTCGCGCTTGAGCGCCTCGAGATCGGTCTCGCCCTCCTCGACCTTGCCGCCGGGGAACTCCCAGAGGCCAGGCAGCACGGCGGACGGGCGCCGCTGCGTGATGAGGTATCGATCGTCCCGGGCGATCACCGCCGCAACCACCCTGACATGCCTGAGGCCGGCCATTGGCCGAGCATGATAACTCGTATGGCCTCGCCATGGGAGGGGCGCGACGGCGACCATGTGGTAAACCACCGCCATGCCGAAGAGAGTCGTTCCGAAAGAGGCCGCCGCCCTCGTTGCCGCGGGCTGGGCCTACCTGGATGTGCGCTCGATCCCCGAGTTCGAACAGGGGCACCCGGCGGGGGCCGCCAACATCCCGCTGCTGCACTTTCAGAACGGGCGCATGACGCCGAACCCCGACTTCCAGCGCGTCGTCGAGGCGAGCTTCGCGAAGGACGCCAAGGTCGTCGTGGGCTGCAAGGCGGCCGGGCGCTCGCTGCAGGCCGCGACGCTCATGGAGGCGGCCGGCTTCACGAACGTCGTCGACATGCGCGGCGGCTTCCACGGCGAGCGCGACGCGTTCGGTCGCGCGAGCGTCCCTGGCTGGGAGGCCGAGGGCCTGCCCGTCGAGACGACGGCGACGCCCGACAAGACGTACGAGACGCTGTCGAAGAAGTGAGAAAGAAGTAGCTACTGAGCGTCGCCACCCACGATGACGCCATTCTTGGCGCACAGTGAGTGGACGAGGTTGCGGTTGCGCTCGTCGAGCTTCGCGTAGGCGCGCGTCGCGCCTTCGACGTCCTTGAGCGAGCACGAGCAGGCGGCGATGATCTGGTACGCGTCGGTCTCGCCGGGCTTGGCCTTGAGCGCCTTGCGCGAGAGCTCGATCGCCGAGCCGCACTGCTGGCGCATCCACGCCTCGCGCGCCTGCTTCATGAGCGCGTCGGCGTCCGGCGCCGGCTCGGCGGCCTCGACGGGCTTCTCGACCTGACGCTCGGGCTGCGGGCGTTCGCGCGCGACGGGCGCGACCGCGGGGCGCGCGCGCGCGGGCCGCGCCGCGACGGGCTCGGGCTTGTTGCGACAGAGGCGCACGAGCTCTTGCGGAAGCTCGTTCTTCGGATCGAGCTTCTCGACGTCGTCGGCCGCGGCGCGCACGTCGGCGCAGCGTCCGGCGGCGCGCGCCTTCTCGGCGTCGGCGAGCCGCTCGGCCACGAACAGCGCGCGCGCCTCGTCGGCCCGCGGACGTCCCTTCGCCTTGTAGAGGCTCGTGTCGGGGATCTCGGCGTAGCGATCGAGCGCCTCGGCGTAGTTCTTGGCCGCGGCCGCCTCGCCGAGCTGCGCGTAGATCGGCGCGGCTTGCCGCTCGAGATCGACGTGGTGCCCGAGGTCGGCCGCCTGCTTGTCGAGCGCGGCGTCTCCCGTCGAGGCGCCCAGCTTGTCGAGCGCCGCGCGCGCGCCCGCCCAATCCTCAGCGCCAGCCGCGCGCGTCGCGTCCGCGAAGATCGTCTGCGGCGTCACGCCCGGCGCGGCCGCGGGCGCGGCCATGGCAGGTGCCGTCGCGACGGGCGCGGGCGCGTGCGAAGGCCGCAGCGCGAACACGACGACGCCCACGACGAGGACGGCGCCCACGCCGACCGCGACCTTGAGCGAGAACGGTCGCTTGTCGTGCCGCACGTTGGGATCGAACACGTAGTGCTCGAACGGGCCCACGAAGCGCAGCTTGACGTGCCCGAGCTCGACGACGTCGCCCGCGTGCAGCTCGATGCGCTCGTAGTCCTCGTTGTTGACGCGCACGCCGTTCGCGCTCTGCAGGTCGACGATCGTGTAGCGATCACCCTCGCGCACGATCTTCGCGTGGTGCCGCGAGATCGAGCGGTGGTTGATGACGACGTCGTTCTCGTCGGTGCGGCCGATCACGACGGACGCGCGCGCGAGCGAGAACTCCTGCCCCGCGAGCTCACTCGTGAGGACGACGAGGCGCGCCGAGGTGTCGGCGGCGATCTGCCCCGAGGGCGAACGGACCTCGCTGAGCGTGCGCACGGGGATCGTCGGCTGCGCCTCGAGCGGATCGGGCACGGCGCTCACGGCGTGCGGCACGGGCGCGCTCACGCGGACGACGGGCGCGGGCGCCGAGGGGCTCGCGATCGCGGGGACACCCGGAGGCACGACGGGACCTTGCGGCGGGCTCGGCCGCGCCGCCCCCGCGCCTGCCATCGCCGGTGTGCCACGCGTCGGAATCGCCACCGACCCGCCCACGGAGTTCATGGGCCCGAGCACGGCGGGCATGGCGGGCATCGTCGCGCGGTCCGGGTTCGACGCGACGGGCGGGCGATCGACGCGCACCATGAGCTTGTAGTCGCCGATCTCGACCTCGTCGCCCTCCGCGACCGGCGTCACGGCGACGATGCGAGCGCCGTTCACGCGCACGCCCGTGAAGCTCGCGAGATCCTCGACGTACATCGTCCCGTTCTGCCGCAGCAAACGGGCGTGCTTCCGCGAGATGTTGCGCTCGGTCAGCCGGATGGTGTTGCCATCCTGTCGGCCGATCGTCATCTCATCGCGGACGAGCGGGATGACGGTGGTCTTCCCCTCATCATCCTCGATGGTTAGCTTGAACACGGCGGGGATCTCAATTCAGGGGGCCCCCAACTCTATCCGTGGGCCCTCGGGGGGTCAATCGGCAGCCTGCGTCAGAACAATGACGCGGAATCTGGACGCGAGGCCGGCCTCACTTGATGAGGATCAGGGACGCGGCGATGACGATCGCCATGCCGATGATGAACGCCGCGACGACGATGGCGACGGCGATGTTCTTATTCTCGTGGATCTCGCGCCGCAGGTTGTACGGCGTGATGAGCTCCCACACGTAGTAGCCGATGATGAGCAGCACGATGCCGGCGATGCCGAACAGCGTGGCGTCGAGCAGCAGGCGCCACAGCGGCTCGGGCGGCGGCATCGACAGCGGGAGGGTCGCGACGGCGGGCATGGGCACCTCGGGGGAATGCAGGTCGGAAGGTCGGAAGTCGGCTGACGTCTACAGGCCGCGCAGGTCGGGGTAGGTCGTCATGACGTCGGTCTCGGTCATCGAATCATTTGGATCGGCGGGCGTCCAGATCACCTCGAGGCCGAGGAGGCCATCGGGCGAGACGCCACCCAGCTCGGAGAGGAGCGTCTGCAGCTCTTCGGGAGAGCCGACCTCCTTGAAGGACGGCAGCGGCGTGCGCGTCGCCACGACGAGCGTGACGACGACGAGCTCGAGCGCTTCTTTGCCCTCCTCGGCGGCGAGGGCGGACTTGTTGACGCGCCCGTCGCCCGCGCGCACGCGCTCGACCTGAAAGCGCGCCCGCTCGGCGAGCGCGAGGCTGTTCATTGTCGTTTCGGCGTTCGTGAAGCTCATGGGTCCGCGGCCGTCGGCGCCCACGTATTTGACGGCGTCCTGCTGGCGCAGGAGCTCGAGCGCCGATTGCTGCAGCAGCGCCGCGAGGCCCGCCTCGCTGCCCGTGTCGCCCTGCTCGGCGAACGTCGCGAGGCGCTCCTGCAC
>DATAZS010000228.1:0-2324 GCA_036271915.1 Polyangia bacterium | reverse complement strand
GTCTCCGCCACGGCCGTGCTCGGCGCCGTCGCCTGCCTTCCCCTCAGCGCGTTCGGCGCCGATGCGCCCGCCGCGCCCGCGGAAGCGGCCGCTCCCGATATCGGTGGCGGCACGCTCGACCCGATCAACGTCACCGGCGTGCGCGCCGACGGCTTCCGCCCCACCACCGTCGAGGCCGGCACGTTCCGCGGCTCGGACATCATGGAGGTGCCGTCGACCGTCAACGTCGTCACGAAGGACGTGCTCGAACGGCAGGCCGCCCAGGGCCTCTACGACGCCGTGCGCAACACGGCCGGCGTCACGCGCCAGCAGAACGGCGGCGACACGTGGGACCAGCTCGTCATCCGCGGCATCGCGGTCCAGAACCGCACGAACTACCGCCTGAACGGATCGGTGCCGATCCAGAACTTCTCGCAGATCCCGCTCGAGAACAAGGAACGCGTCGAGGTGCTGAAGGGCGCGTCCGCGATCTACTACGGCTTCACCAGCCCCGCGGGCATCGTCAACTTCGTCACGAAGCGGGCGACGCCCGATCCCGTCACGTCGTTCGGGTTCGTGGTCGACCAGTACGGCGAACGAGTCGCCACGGCCGACGTCGGCCGTGTGTTCGGCGACCAGCAGCAGTTCGGGCTGCGCGTGAACGCGGCCTACGGCACGACGGGCAACTTCCTCGACACCGTGGGCGGAGGCAACCGGCGCTTCATCTCCGCGGCCGCGGACTGGCGCGTGACGGACCGCCTCGTCATGAAGGCGGACTTCGAATACGACCATCGCACGACGATCGAGGAGGCCGGCGTCGCGCTGCCCACCGCGGTCAACGGCGTCATCACGATCCCCCGCGTCGTCGATCCGACGAAGCTCGTCGGTCCGAACGGCGCGACGTTCCGCACCGAGAGCAACATCGCCGAATGGCGCGCCGACTACGCGATCGCCGACGACTGGTCGCTGACGCTCGACGTCGGTCACTCGCAGACGACGCGCGACCGCACGTTGCCGATCTTCACGTTCGCGAACTTCGCCGCCTTGCAGACGGGCGCGGGCAGCGTCAAGGGTAACGATCAGTTCCAGGCGACCGACGCCACGATCTATCGCGCCGAACTCTACGGCGTCGTGCCGACGTTCGGGCTGCGCCACGAACTGACGCTCGGCATCTCGCGCATGGATCGCAGCCAGGATCCGATCTTCCAGCGCAACTACACGATCGCGTCGCAGAACCTCTACGACCCGAACGAGAACACGTCGATCGTCCTCGGCGCGCGGCCCGCGAATCCGACAACTGCCGGACTGACGTCGCACGACACCGGCACGTACCTCCTCGATCGCGTCGACCTGACCCGGCAACTGCTCGTCTACGGCGGCCTGCGTCACACGCAATATCGCAACGACCAGGGAGCGACGCATTCCAGCGCGATCGACACGACGCCGATGGTCGCCGCGGTCTATCGCTTCACCCCGACGCTGTCCGTCTACGCGTCGTGGGCCAAGGGGGTCGAGGAGGGCGACACGGCGCCGACCGGCACGGTCAACGTCGGCCAGCAGCTCGCGCCTGGCGTCAGCAAGCAGGGCGAGGTCGGCACGCGCTGGGTCGCGCCCGACGGCACGCTGTTCTCGGCCGCCGTGTTCGACATCCGCCGGCCGGGCGACTTCACGACGCCGCAGCTCGTGTTCGTCAGCGGGGGCGAGCTGCACGTGCGAGGCGTCGAGCTGTCGACGCAGGGGCATCTCACGCGCGACCTCCAGTGGCAGACGTCGGCGCAGTACATCGATCCGAAATTCGTCAACAGCGATCCGACCGTCGACGGCAAGCTGCCGGAGAACGCGTCGCGCATCACGGGCAGCGCGTTCCTGTCGTACGACGTCCCGGTCGTCTCCGGCCTGTCGTTCAACGCGGGCGCGTACTTCACGGGACGCCGCCCGGTGAACGACCAGGACCAGGCGTTCCTCGGGGCGACCACGCTCTACGGCGCGGGCGCGCGCTACGTGACGAAGCTGTTCGGCAAGACGACGACGTGGCAGATCAACGTCGACAACCTGTTCGACAAGGAATACTGGGCGGGCGCGGGCACGCGCTTCGCCGCCGGCGCGCCGCGGACCGTGCGCGGCAGTTTCAAGGTCGATCTCTGATGCCGCACGAACGCACGCTCGATTCGCTGCCGTCGCCGCCCGCCGTCGCGGACGCGCCGCGGCGTTCGCGCTCGTGGCCGTCGCTGCGCCAGGCCTGGTTCCAGGTCCACTGGTTCGTGGGCATCACGGCCGGCTCCGTGCTGATGCTGATCGGACTCGCGGGAGCGACGCTCGCGTTCCGCGAGGAGATCGTCGACGCG
>DATAZS010000227.1:0-4695 GCA_036271915.1 Polyangia bacterium | reverse complement strand
CCGCCGGACGTTCCCGCCGCGCCGCCGCTCGTCCCGGCCGCGCCGCCTGAGGTGCCCGCCGCGCCACCTGAAGTGCCTGCCACGCCGCCGCCCGACGTGCCCGCGTTACCGCCCGAAGTGCCCGCCGCGCCGCCGCTCGTTCCAGCGTTGCCGCCGGACGTACCCGCGGCGCCACCTGACGTACCTGCGGCGCCGCCCGACGTACCCGCGGCGCCGCCCGACGCGCCCGCGGCGCCGCCCGACGTACCCGCGCTGCCGCCGCCCGTGCCCGCCGTACCGTGCGAGCCCGCGCTGCCCGTCGACCCTGCGCTGCCGCCCGACGAACCGTCCGCGCCCGCGCCGCCGTCGGATCCGCCCGGCGTCACGCACGAGCCTGCGACGCAGATCTGCGCGCCCGAGCAGACGACGTTCGCGCACGGGTCGATGCACTTGCCGCCCAAGCACGTGAGGTTGCTCGGGCACGTCGTGAGCGTGCAGGGATCCACGCACTTGCCGCTCGAGCACACGAAGACGCCCGAGCACGTCACGCCCGTGCACGCGTCGACGCAGCTGCCCGTCACGCACTTCTTGCCGGCGGCGCACGTCACGCCCGTGCACGCGTCGACGCACGAGCCGCCGACACATTTCAAACCCGCGCCGCACGTCATGCTCGCGCAAATGTCGACGCACGAGCCGGCGTTGCACAAAAGACCGCTGCCGCACGAAACATCCTGGCACGCGTCCACGCACGCGCCGCCGACGCACGTCTGCGCCGAGGGACAGGTCACGCCCGTGCACGGGTTGACGCAATTGCCCTGGCGGCACACAGAGCCGAGGTTGCACGTCACGACGCTGCACGCGTCGACGCACGAGCCGGACTCGCACACCTGACCGGTGGCGCAGCTCACGCCCGTGCACAGCGGCACGCACGCGCCAGCCTGGCACTTTTTCGTCGCGTCGCACGTCACGCCCGCGCACGGGTCGACGCAGCTGCCCGTCTTGCATACCTGCGTCCCGGGGCACTTCGCGCCCGCGCACGAGTCCTGGCACGTGCCGTTGCTGCAATACCACCCCGCGAGGCAGGTCACGCCCACGCACGAATTCACGAGGCAGCGGTTGTCGGACTCGCACGTCAAGCCGACGGCGCAGCGCTCGCACGTGCAGCTCGGCTGGCAGACGCCCGCGACGCACACGAAGTTCGAATCACACACGACGCCCGCGCACGGATCGACGCAGCGGCCCGCGCGGCACACCTGTGCGTTCGGGCAGACGACGCCCGTGCACGGATCCGTGCATGTGCCGTTGATGCAGCGGGTGCCCGAGATGCACGACACGCTCGTGCAGGCGGGATCGCTGCAGATGCCGGCCGAAGAGCACACCTGTCCCGCGGGGCACGACTGCTCGACGCAGCGGGGAACGCACGCGCCGCGATCGCAGACCTTGCCCGTGGGGCAGAGGTTGCTGCCGTTGTCGACGACGCCGTCGCAGTCGTTGTCGAGCCCGTCGCACGCCTCCGTCGTGGGCGCCGTCGTCTGCGTGCACGTGAGGCCGCCCGCGTGGCACTGGTTCACGCCCTGCTCGCAGACGCCCTTCTTGCCCGTGTCACACGTCGTGCCCGCGCCCGAGCACGTGATGCCCGTGATGAAGAAGACCTTGTCGTTGAAGTCGCCGTCGTTCGCGAACGACGTCGCCGTCGACGTGCCGTCCTCGAACGCGAGGTAGTACGCGTTGGGCGTCACGACCGATTGGTACGTGAGCGACTCGATCCAGTGCTGGTTCGTGGGCGTGTACAGCACGTTCCACTGCGACTCGGAGAAATGGTACTGCGTGCACGACGTGTCGTAGATCGCGAAACCGATGAGGCCGCCCGTGTAGCGCGTGTCGGCCTGGATGTCGCCGCCCGAGAACGTCGAGTTGAGCGCGGCGTTGCGCGGCACGAGCTCGAAGACCTCCGACGGCGCGGGCGGCATCGTCCGCGCGGGGTCGACGTTGTACCAGCCGAGCGCGCTGTGACAGCCCGCCTGCGACAGCACGAGCGTGCCCGTGAAGCCGCACGTCGGCAAGAAGACGTTGGGCAGTTGCAGCGCGTCCGTCTTCTCGTTGAGCGGCTCGTTGCGGGACATGAACAGCTGCGAGATCTGGGTCTCGGAGTTGACCGAGGCGTCTGTCGGAACGACGGTGCCGTCGGGCTCGGTGACGCTCGCGCGCGCGGACCCGGCCGCGAAAACGAGACTCAGAACGGCGAATGAAGAAATACGGCCGTGCAAGTGACGCATCTGTAGTCCTCTTTAGTCGGCGGTTCCGGAGCTCGACCTAATCCGATGATGATGCGCGCGCGCGGTCACGAAATCACCTATTCAGACGTACATGTCGGGCGTCAGCCCGGCGGCCAGTCGAGCGGGCGGCCCGCGAGGACGTGCAGATGAATGTGAAACACCGTCTGTCCCGCCTCTTTGCCGCTGTTCATGACGACGCGGAATCCGGATTCTCCGTAGCCGGCCTCGCGCGCGAGCTTGGCGCCCACGAGCATGAGGCGGCCGAGCAGCCCGGCGTCGTCGCCTTCGGCGTCGGCGAGGCGGGCGACGTGGCGCAGCGGGACGACCAGCTGGTGAAACGGCGCCTGGGCGTTGATGTCCTTGAAGGCGAATACGTGGTCGTCGCGGTGGGTGAGGGTCGCGGGGATCTGGCCGTCGCGGATCTTACAGAACAAACAATCGGTGCTCATGGGTCCTCCCAAACAACAATCATTCGCGCGCGAGGTCGAGCAGGCGGCGGTGCGTGTCGGCGAAGGGCGCGGCCTCGTCGATGGCTTGGCGTAGGAAAGACGTGATGGCGCCCCAGCGCGCGAGCGCGGCGTCGGTGGCCGGATCGGCGCCACGCTCGTAGGCGCCGAGCGCGATGAGATCGCGGTTGCCCTCGTGGGCGGCGAGCCACGCGCGCAGGCGCGCGGCCGCGGCGCGGTGGGGAGCGGCGGCGACCGTCGACATGAGACGCGACAGCGAGGGCAGCACGTCGATCGCGGGCCAGTGTCCGCGCGACGCGAGCTCGCGTGACAGCACGACGTGGCCGTCGAGGATGCCGCGCACCTCGTCGGCGATGGGCTCGTCCATGTCGCCGCCCGCGACGAGCACGGTGTAGAGCGCCGTGATCGAGCCGCGATCGTCGTTGCCCGTGCGTTCGAGCAGGCGCGGCAGCAGCGCGAAGACGCTGGGCGGGTAGCCCTGACGCGCGGGCGGCTCGCCGGCGGCCAGGCCCACCTCGCGCTGCGCGCGCGCGACGCGCGTCACCGAGTCGAGCATGAAGAGGACGCGCTTGCCTTGCGCGCGGAACCACTCGGCGATCGCCGTCGCGACGAAGGCCGAGCGCAGGCGCACGAGGCTGGGCGCGTCGCTCGTCGCGCACACGACGACGGAGCGCGCGCGGCCCGCGGCGCCGAGCGACGTCTCGAGGAACTCGCCCACCTCGCGGCCACGCTCGCCCACGAGCGCGATGACGTTGACGTCGGCCTCGGACGTCCGCGCGATCTGGCCGAGCAGCGTCGACTTGCCGACGCCCGAGCCCGCGAAGAGGCCGAGGCGCTGGCCCTCGCCCACGGTGAGGAAGGCGTCGATGGCGCGCACGCCGAGCGGCAGCGGACGCGTGACGCGCGCGCGCGTGAGCGGCTCGGGCGCGGCGCGATCGACGGGCCACGGCGTCGCGCCTGCGACGGGACCGCCGCCGTCGATGGGGCGGCCCAGGCCGTCGAGCACGCGGCCGAGCAGCGTGGGCGACACGCCGATCGTGAGCGGGCGCCCCGTCGTCGTGACGCGCGCGTCGGGTCCGAGGCCCGCGAGCTCGCCGAGCGGCATGAGCACGGCCTCGTCGCCGCGGAAGCCGACGACCTCGGCCTGCACGCGCGCCGCGCCGTCGGGCGCGCCGGGGGGCGGCTCGATCCAGCACAGCTCGCCCACGCGGATGTCGGGCACGGTCGCGCGCACGACGAGGCCCGTGACCTCGACCACGCGGCCGGTCTCGCGCAGCGGCGCCGCGCGATCGAGGCGCGCGAAGGCGCGCTCGACGTCGAGGTCGTCAGCCACGAGCGCCCCGCGATGTGGCGGGCGAAGTGTCGGGCGACGACAGCACGCGCCGCAACGCCTCGAGCTGCGTCGCGAGGCGCGCGTCGACGCGGCCCACCGCCGTGTCGACGACGCAGCCGTGGCGCCCCACGCTCTCGTCGGCGACGATCTCGAGCGCGTCCTCGCCGCCGAGCGCGTCGGCGAGCGCCGCGCGCGTCGCCATGACCGGCGCGAGGTCATCGGGGTGGACGCGCAGCTGGGCGACGCCGCCGCGCGTGCGACACGCCGCGACGGCCTCGGCCGCGATCGTCGCCATGATCGTCGGATCGAGCGCGACGGCGTGGCCCACGATCTTCTCCGCCATGCGCGCCGCGATCGCGAAGGCCGCTGGCTCGACGCGCGCGCGCACGGCCCGCTCCTCGGCGCGCGCGGCGGCGAGCATGCCCACGAGCGCGGCGGCCGCCTCCGCGCGGCCTTCGTCGCGCCCGCGCGCGAAGCCGGAGGCGCGTGCTCTTTCGCGCTCCGCGACCGCGGCCGCGACGATCTCGGCGGCCTGCGCGCGCGCGTCCATGACGACGGCGGGCACGACGTGACCTTTTATGACGTGACCCACGGTGTTCACCTCGACTGCGCGCACGTGAGCAGCGCATCGCCCACTGCG
>DATAZS010000226.1:0-2242 GCA_036271915.1 Polyangia bacterium | reverse complement strand
TCATCGCTTTTCTCCTGTGTTCGTGGGTCGTCGTGAGAGCTGGCCACCGATCGCGCGCTCGAGATCGGCGCGCGCCACCCAGTAGTCGCGGATGGCGGCGATGGCTTGGGCGTGCGCCTCGACCTGCTCGCGCTTGACGTCGAGCAGCTGGTACAGGCCGATGAGCATGCCGTTGTAGAACAGCTGCGACTCGTCGACGACCTTGTCGCGCATGGGCAAGATCGAAGCCTGATAGCGCTCCGCGATCCGGCGCGCGAAGATGAGCTCGGCGGACGCCATCCGCACCTCGGAGCGCGCGTCGACCGACACGGCCGTCAGGCGCCGCGCGGCCTCACGCTCCTGCGCCTCGAGCCGTGCGATGAGCGCTTGCCGTTGATCGAAGATCGGCAGCTCGAGCATGAGGAACGGCCCGATGACGCGCGGCCCGTCGGCGTCCTGGTGCGCGTCGACGCCCACGTCGAGCCGCCCGACGAAGCGGCTGCCGCGCGCGAGGCTGACGGCCTTGCCCATGAGCAGCTGCTGCCGGCGCGCGGCGTCCACGTCGAGCCGCTGCTTCATCGCGCGCGCCTCGAGGTCATCGAGCGGCGGCTCCTTCGCGGGCAGCGCGGGCAGCGCGTCGGCGAGGGTCCACGCGGCGCGCGCGCCCCACAGCCCCAGCAGGCGGTTCAGCCGCTCGCGGTGACGGAAGAGCTCGAGCTCGTCTCGGCTGAGATCGAGCTCGGCTTGCTCGTTGCTCACGAGCTGCGTCGTGTGGCGCAGGTCGCTCACGTTGCCGGCGGCGTACTGCGCGCGCGACAGCTCAGCCGCGCCCGCCGTCGCCTCGACGATGGTCTTTCGGTACGCGAGCACGGCGGCGCTCGCCTCGACGTCCGCGAATTCCTTTTGGACGTCGGCGACGGTGTCGAGCGCGGCCTGCGCGACGCGCAGCTCCTGCACGGCGAACTGCGCGGCCGCGATGCGCTTGCGCAAGGGCAGCATGAACAGGTCCAGAAAATCCTGCATGAACGAGAACGAGATCTCATCGTTGTTCCCGCGCACGGGGAACGCGACGTGCGCGCCGATCGACGGGTTGCGCAGCAGGCCCGCTTGCACCATGTCGGCCTGCGAGACGCCCAGCTCTTCGTAGGTCTCCTGCAGCCGCGGGTTGTTGAGGAGCGCGATGTCGATCGCGGCGCTCTGCGTGAGGCCGTGCGCGAGGAGATCGCCGACCCACTTGTCGACTTGCGCGTCCTCGGGGCTGCCTTGCGCCCAGTGCGTCTCGTGCCCCGAGCGCTCACGCACGAGGCGATCGACCTCGTCGTGACCGCGCTCCTTCGAAACGCCGGCGCAGCCGACGGCCACCAACAGGAACATCGCACATGGAAACACCTTCATCGGACTCTCCTCTCGTCACTGACTCTCTGAACGACGCGCAGGCTCCCAACGGGAGCGCGAGGTCGCTCAGAGCAGCAACGAGCGGTTCAACAAACTGAGGGAGAGTCGGGACGGGCGTGGCGGATCGCCGACGGCGGCGACGCGCGCGACACGTGACGACGGGATCGGCCCGGCGAGCGCGAGCTCCGCGACGACGACCGTCGGCGCGTGGACGACGTCATTCCCGGCGGCCGCCGCGGCACCCAGCGGCTTTATGCTCTCGACGACGACGCGCTCACAGCAACCGGGCTCACCCACCGACGACTGAGCGGGCCCGGGCGGTACGGGCACGCCCTCGGGGCCACAGGCGTCCGTGGTCACCAAGCCCGACATGCGACAGCGCATGCCGACGAAGCTCGACGCCGAGACGGCGAGGACCAGCATCGGCGCCAACAGCGCGAGCCCGATCCATTGCCGCAACGTCCTCACCGCCCCAGCGTGCGTTGTGATGGCGAGCGCGTCAAGCCCGCCCGCCCGAAGGGACGTTGGAGCGTGGCCACACCAACACATAGGCGGCGGGGCGCGAGAACGCATAACGGGCGACGCCGGCCAAGAATACGACGGCCGCGGCGAGCTGCCCGCACACGAACGGCGCGCCCGGGATCGCGACGTAGATCCGCGCGACCGCGAGCGCCGCCGCCAGCGACGCCCCCGCGGCGATCGCCGCCGAGGCCCCCTGCAGCGTCCGGAGCCGCGCGGGCGCGAGCGCCGACAAGCGCGCCCAGAGCAGCTGCTCCTGGCGCCAGTAGGTCACGACGACGGGGATGATCTCGAGGGTGAGGAACGCCGACGTCAGGAGGCCACCCACCATGGGCGCCGCGATTCGCTT
>DATAZS010000225.1:0-6693 GCA_036271915.1 Polyangia bacterium | reverse complement strand
TCGAGAACCCGATGACCATGTCCTCGGCCTGCGCGCGCGCGCGCACGCGGATCGCGTCGGCGAGCGGCAGATCGTCTTGGCCCAGATGGACGACGTCGGCGCCCACGGCGAGCGCGACGTCGAGGCGGTCGTTCACGCAGAAGGGCACGCCGGCCGCGCGGCAGACGTCGCGCAGCCGGGCCGCCGCCGCGAACAATGCCGCTGCGTCGGCGCCCTTCGCGCGGAGCTGCAGACAGCACGGCCGCGCGGCGAGCCGCGCCTCGGCGCGCGCGACGAGCGCTTCGAGATCCGCGAGCTCGGCTGGCTTCACGTCCAGCTTCACGTCCAGCTTCACGTCGACGATCGCGTAATACCCGCGCAACCACTCGCGCACGCGCCCCCGCAGGCCGGTCTTTCGTTCCACGATGTCGTACAATACACGGCCCTTGCCGACGCCATTCACCCTCAAGACCGACCTGAAACCGATGGGCGACCAGCCCCGCGCCATCAAGGAGCTCATCGAGGGCATCCGCCGCGGCGACGCCTCGCAGGTGCTGCTCGGCATCACGGGCAGCGGCAAGACGTTCACGGTCGCGCAGGTCGTCCAGGAGATCCAGCGACCCACGCTCGTGATGGCGCACAACAAGACGCTCGCGCACCAGCTGTACGGCGAGTTCAAGGCGTTGTACCCCGACAACGCCATCCACTACTTCGTCAGCTACTACGACTATTACCAGCCCGAGGCCTACGTCCCGACGACGGATACGTACATCGAGAAGGACTCGCTCATCAACGAGGAGATCGATCGCATGCGCCACGCGGCGACGTACGCTCTCCTCACGCGCCGCGACGTCCTGATCGTCGCGTCGGTCTCTTGCATCTACGGCATCGGCGCCGCCGAGGCCTACCTCGGCATGAAGCTCGACCTCGCGCGCGGGCTCGAGGTGCGACGCGACGCCGTGCTCCGTCGCCTCATCGAGATCCAGTACGAGCGCAACGACGTCGACTTCTCACGCGGCACCTTCCGCGTGCGCGGCGACACCGTCGAGATCTTCCCCGCCTACGAGCGCGAGAAGGCCATCCGTGTCGAGTGGTTCGGCGACGAGATCGACGCCATCTCCGAGGTCGACCCGCTGCGCGGCAAGGTCCTGCGCAAGATCGACGAGGTCTCGATCTTCCCCGGGTCGCACTACGTCACGCCCGCGGATCGCCTCACGAAGGCCATGACGGGCATCAAGGAAGAGCTGCGCGGCCGCCTCGTCGAGCTCAAGAGCGCCAACAAGCTGGTCGAGGAGCAGCGCCTGCAGCAGCGCACGCTGTACGACCTCGAGATGCTCGAGCAGATGGGCCGCTGCAAGGGCATCGAAAACTATTCGCGCCACCTGTCGGGCCGCGCGCCCGGCGAGCCGCCGCCCACGCTGCTCGATTATTTTCCGAAGGACTATCTGCTGTTCGTCGACGAGTCGCACCAGACCGTCCCGCAGATCTCGTCGATGTCGAAGGGCGACGCCTCGCGCAAGGCGACGCTCGTCGACTTCGGCTTCCGTCTGCCGTCGGCGCTCGACAACCGCCCGCTGCGCTTCGAGGAGTGGGAGGCGCGCGCGCCGCAGGCCGTCTACGTGTCGGCGACGCCCGCCAACTACGAGCTCGAAGCTGCGCAGGGCGTCGTCGTCTCGCAGATCATCCGCCCGACGGGCCTGCTCGATCCCGAGATCGAGGTGCGCCCCGTCGGCCAGCAGGTCGACGACCTGCTCGGCGAGATCCGCGAGCGCGTCAAGCTGAACGAGCGCGTGCTCGTGACGACGTTGACGAAGCGCATGGCCGAAGATCTGACCGAGTACTACTCGGAGCTCGGCGTGCGCGTGCGCTACCTGCACAGCGACATCGACACGCTCGAGCGCATCGCGATCCTGCGCGACCTGCGCCTCGGCGAGTTCGACGTGCTCGTCGGCATCAACCTGCTGCGCGAGGGCCTCGACCTGCCCGAAGTGTCGCTCGTCGCGATCCTCGACGCCGACAAGGAAGGCTTCCTGCGCGCCGAGCGGTCGCTGATCCAGACGATCGGCCGCGCGGCGCGCAACGTGCGCGGCAGGGTCATCATGTACGCCGATCGCGAGACCGACTCGATGAAGAAGGCGATCTCCGAGACGGCGCGCCGACGCGAGCTGCAGCGGGCCTACAACCTCGAGCACGGCATCACGCCCAAGACGATCCAGAAGGCCATCGAGGCGCTCGAGGGCACGGCGCAGGACGACTTCGTCGATCTCACGAAGCCCCTCGAGAAGGCCAAGGGCAAGGGCCGCAAGGGCGCCGGCAGCGACATCCCGCTCGAGGAGCTGCCGTCGATGATCTCGGCGCTCAAGCGCGAGATGTTCGACCTGTCCGAATCGCTCGAGTTCGAGAAGGCCGCCGTCGCGCGCGACCGCCTCAAGGATCTCGAGGATCTCCAGGTCGCGCTCGGCTCGCGCTAGGTCAGGGAACGCGGCGATACAGCAATCGCCAGATTGGGCTGCCGTCGCCCTCGCACTGGCGCTCGCGGCGCGACTTCGCGGGGTACGGGTTCGCGGGCAGGAAGCTCCACGGCGCGCGCGTGTTCGTGAAGCGCGTGGGCGCGAGGCCCTCGAGCGCGGCCATCGCCTCGAGCGCGAGCTCGAAGATGTCGGTCTGCACGAAGAGCTCACCCGCGGGCGCGAGCGCGCGGTGAACCTCGTCCATGAGCTCGGGGCCGATGACGCGGCGCTTGTGCTGGCGCGTCTTGAACCACGGGTCGGGGAAGTTCAGGAAGAAGCGGCGCACGCTGCCGGGCGCGAAGAGGCGGCGCATGTCGACGGACATGTTGGCGAAGGCGAGGCGAATGTTGTCGAGTCCGGCCTTGCCGAGCTCGGCGTTCGTGAACGTCACGAGCTCCTTACGGATCTCGATGCCCGCGTAGGTCGTGTGCGGATTGGCGCGCGCGAGGTCGATGATGAAGTGCGCCTCGGCCGCGCCCAGCTCGACCTCGAGCGCGTGGCCGGGCGCGGGCGCGACGCGCGGCACGTCGGCGATCTCGAGGAGGTCGGA
This sequence comes from Polyangia bacterium, assembly GCA_036271915.1. Taxonomy (GTDB): domain Bacteria; phylum Myxococcota_A; class Polyangia; order Fen-1088; family Fen-1088; genus DASZFV01. The sequence goes on along the minus strand of DATAZS010000225.1, from coordinate 3,654 downwards.
CTTGAGCGGATTGACGTGCTGGCGGATGCGCGGCATGCGGCGAAGCCGCGGGCTCGCGGCGGTGAGCTCTAGGGCTAGCGCCCGTCTCGCCCGGGGTCTTCGGTGTCGAGCACCTCGAAGTGCAGCTCGACGTCGTCGAGCGCGCCGTCTCCGAGACCGAGACCGTGGAACAGCGGCACGGCCGCGACCGACGCCGACGGCACGACGCCGGGCGCGGGCGTGCGTGACTCCGGCGCGGGCGTGTTGCCGGCCGTCGTCCACTCGCGCAGCGCGCCGAGGCGGCGCGCCAAGTCCTCGAGCCGGCGGCGCAGCGCGCTCACGTCGGCCTGGAGCTGCTTCAAGCCCGCCGTCATCTTGCCCGGGAACCTACCACGATCCGGACGGCGAGGCCGCCTGGTTACGCCGTTGCCGGCGAGCCCTTACGGTCGACGTAGTTGACGTAGAGCTGCTGCAGGATGCCGATGAGGTAGCTCGTCAGCATGTAGAGCGCGAGGCCCGCCGGCAACACGAGCGAGAACGCCGTGAACATGATGGGCATCATGACCTGCATGGTCTTCTGCTGGTCGTTGTCGGGCGACGCCGGTGACATGCGCATCTGCAGGAACATCACGCCGCCCATGAGCAGCGGCGTGATGTAGAACGGATCCTTGTCCGTCAGATCGTGGATGTGGAAGATGAACGGCGCGCGGTACAGCTCGACGGCGTAGTTCAGTGTCGAGTAGAGCGCGATCCAGATCGGCATCTGGATGAGGCTCGGCAGGCAGCCGCCGAAGGGCGACACGCCGTGCGCCTTGTACAGGTTCATCGTCTCGACCGACTGGCGCTGCTTGTCGTTCTCGTACTTCTTCTTGATGGCGTTCATCTTCGGCGCGAGCTTCTGCATCTTCTTCGCGGAGAGCAGCGACTTCTGCGTGAAGTAGAACGTCAGCATCTTGATGAATAGCGTGAGCAGGATGATGGCGACGCCCCAGTTGTGGACGTAGCTGTAGAAGAACTTCAGCAGGTAGAGGATGGGGCGCGTGACCCACGACAGCTTCGTGCTGACGTCGACGGACTGGTCGAGGTTGATCTCGATGCCGCCCGGCCGCACCGCTTCGAGCTCCGAGATGATCTTCGGGCCCGCGAAGAGCACGAACCGATAGGACGTCGACGCGTGCGCCGCGACCGTGCGCGACTGGAACCGCAGCGTGGCCTCGCCAACGGAGGGCAGCGTCGGATCGATGGGCGAGCCCTTGCACGTGCGCTCGCGCGGCGCGTCCTCGGGGTACGGCGCCGCCGCCAGCAGGAAGAACTTCTCGTCCGTTCCGAACCAGCGCACGGTGCCCGTCTTGTCGATGGGATCCTTGCCGAGCTTCTCGACGGGCTCGCGCTCGACCTTGTCCTCCATCCCGCAGAGCACGGAGCTGAGGTTCGAGGCGCCGCCCGAGAAGAAGCTGCCGCCCTTCTTGTTGGGATCCTGGCGACCGGCGACCGAGACGAGCAGCGCGTGGTCCTGGCTCTTCGCCGTCTTGTTCTGGACGATGACGTCCAGATAGAGGCGATACCGCGTCGTGTCCGCGCGGTAGCGCTTCTCGACGCGGACGTCGGCGTTCTCGTTGACGAAAGACACGACGTCGGGCGCGGGCTGGGAGACCTGCCACGATCCGCCGAGCGGCGGGAACGTCGCGCCGGCGAACGTCGTGCGGAAGGCGGCGTTCTGCGGCTCGTCGGTCGTCACGAGGTCCCGCCCCGAGCTCGGGTCATTCGGGCGTGCGCGGAACTTCGCGTCGAGGAGGTTCGCGTGCCGGAGCGTGCCGCCCGTGGTCGAGAACACGAAGCGGACGTCCTTCGTGACGACGACGGTGTCCTGCTCGGGCTGGCTGGCGACGGCCGCCGTCGGCGTCGCGGCAGTCGATCCAGAATCGCCCGCGGCTGGCGCGACCGGCGCGGGCGCCGAGGCAGCCGGGAGAGCGGCAGGCGGCTGTGGCACGAGCTTCGTCCACGCCGCGAGCACGCCGACGCACAAGATGACGGCGATGATGACCCGTTTTTCCATTAGAGCGCGCTCACCCGCGGCGGCACGGGGTCGAGCCCGGCGCGCGCGAAGGGGTGGCAGCGAAGGACACGCCATGTCGCGAGGCGCAGTCCGTGCAGCACACCGTGAGTGTGGATCGCCTCCTCGGCGTACGCCGAGCAGCTCGGCTCGAACCGGCAGCACGGCCCGAGGGCCGGCGACACCGTTCGGCGGTAGATCCAAAGAAGCATCAGTAAAAGTCGTTTCATCGCAGTCCTCGCACTCGTCGCGCGAGGTTAGCAAGCTCGGAGGCCGTCGGCCCGTATCCAGCGCTTGCCGCCGAAGGTCGCGCCACGACGACCAAATCCACGCCGGCAGGCAGCTCGGCGCGCAGGCGGCGGCAGCTTTCTCGCAGCCAGCGCTTCACTTTGTTGCGCGACACGGCGTTGCCGACCTTGCGGCTCACGGTGACGCCGACGCGCGCCGAGGCATCGCCCGCGCCTCGCCGGGCGAACATCATATAGTGATCGCCCGTGAACCGGCGGCCGCCACCTTGGATCGCGAGGTACTCGGATCGCTTGCGCACGCGCATGGCGCGTGGAAACGCCTCGTCGACCTTGGACCTGCCCTCCCCGCCCGCCACACTCGGCCTGCCCGGCCCCATGGGTCGGCCTACTTCTTCGCGATGCTGACGGTCAGCTGCTTGCGACCTCTGCGGCGGCGGCGGCGAAGAATCTCGCGCCCAGCGCGGGTCTTCATGCGCTTGCGAAAGCCATGCGTGCGCAGGCGACTCTTGCGATGGGGTTGGAATGTTCTCTTGCTCACGACTGCCTCTCCGAAAAGGGCGCTTTCAATAACACTCCCCCCGGGCAGTGTCAAACGCCCCGTCGAAGGCGCCTCCCCGGCCGGAGGCATAAAGAGGATGCTCGGCTTCGGACTCGCGAGAAGCTCCGTCGGTGAGCTTCACTTTTTCCCTCGCATCAGGTGACGGCGCCTCGTGACCCTTCTCGCCTCGTTCCGGCGCTCTGTCGGTGATTTTCGCGGCGTGGGTCGCGCGATCACGCGCTATCCGACGGGACATCATCGATCCTCGGCACTTCGCGCGCGCGTTCTCCGTCGACGCGCGCGCGATCGCGCGCCGCTCGATCGCGCGAGTGCCCATCTCACGGGCTTCCGCGCGCGCACGCCGTCGAAATCGCTTTGAAACGTGAGCGCGTCGAAAGTGTTGCTCGATCGTTTCTCGAAAACGCATGCTGCTTCGCTGATTTAGAAACGGATCGCCGGCTCGCGCGCCGTGCGTCGCGCGCACCGTACGCACGTAGACGAAAAATAATTGTGCTCTGATCTTCGAGATCTTAGCCCGCGTCTCCGATTGACGCTTGATGGTCATCGAAGCGCTCTGATAGACACTCTCTCGCCTCGCGCACACGACCGAGCGAGACGGTTCAGGCGCAGCACACGACTCAGCGTTCGCGTCACGGAAGCACCCGGCAGTCACGGCACCTTCGCAGCGGTCTGCGTGGCGCCCTGGATGGGGGTTTTTGCGTGCCGTACGTTGTGGACAAAGGGGGGAAACTACGTGAAGGCTCCGGATTCCATGATGGATTTTGCACGCCCACTCCTGTGGACAGGCCGCGAACATGCTTGAGCTCTGGACCGAG
>DATAZS010000224.1:0-16698 GCA_036271915.1 Polyangia bacterium | reverse complement strand
ACGTCCCGTCGCGGTTGGCGATGCTCAGCAAATCGACCGAGAGCTCGAAGAACAGATCGAGCCCGTCGGCGCTCGTCTCCAAGCGGCCTCCCTGGGCCCCCTCTCGCGCGTCCCCCATAGCCTTACGAGAGTACCGCGCCTGAAAAATAAAAGGTCGCGACGTTATTCGAAGCGAATCTGCAGCCCCACGCCCAGGCCGAACGTGCGCGCCGGCGTTTCGGGGGCGTTCATGTCGGGGAACAAGAACCACGCCCGCAGATCGATCTGGCGGCTCAGCGCCGACCCGAGGCCGAAGCCCAGCGGATAGGCCGTGTGGCTACCGGGGCTCTCGAAGCGCAGGCCGAGCAGCGGCCCGAGCCAAAACGTCGGCGTCGCTTGGATCCACAGGTGCAGCGGGATGCTGACGGCGCTCGTCGTCGTGGGCTCGGTGAAGATCACGGGCACGAAGACACCCGTGTCGATCCGCACGGCGCCGAGACGCAGCGCGAGCGGCACGCCGAACATGATGCCGAAGCGCGTGTTGTTCTCGAACGGCAGGTAGGCGCGCACCTCGAGTCCGATCTGCGGGATCGCGCCGCGCGCGACGGTCCAGGTCATGCGCAGCTCGGGGTTCGCGACGCGGTCCGTGCCCGTGCCGTAGCGGTCCTCGGTCTCGAACGGCCTGCCGTAGAGATCGGCGCGCGTCGCTTGCCCGCCGTCGTCGAAGCGGACGCCCGTGCGAAAGCCGAGCTCGAGATCGTGCGTGACGCCGCCCGCGATCTCGAGGTTCATGCCGAAGCCGTCGGCCGAGTGGTTGGCGTCGAGGGGCGCGTGGCCGTAGCCGAGGCCCAGATCGAGCGCGACGTCGCCGCGCGGGAGCGTGAGGCTGCGGTAGACGAACTCGGGCGCGGCCTGGGCGCGCGGCGCCGCGAGCGTGGCGGCCGCCGCCGCGACCACGAAGAGAGCTGCCGGCGCGTGGCGTCGCATCGCGCGATGATTGCCCGATCACAAGTGTGGGGCAACCGCCAAAACCGGCGGGATTTGCGCTATAGATCGTCGGTTTCGATGAGCACCCTCGTCCAGCTGCGAACCCCCGCGCGCGACACCGCGCCCACGCCCGTGGCGACGCGCCTCGCGTACGTCGAGACCTACGGGTGCCAGATGAACGTCGCCGACACGGAGATGGTGCTGGGTCTGCTGCACGGCGCGGGCTACGCGCGCACCGACGACCCGACGCGCGCCGATCTGATCCTGCTCAACACGTGCGCCGTGCGCGAGAAGGCCGAGGACCGCGTGTTCGCGCGCGCGAGCGAGCTGGGCGCGCTCAAGGACGGCCGCGGCGCCGACGCGCCGATCTTGGGCATCACGGGCTGCATGGCCGAGCACCTCAAGGGCACGATCCGCGAGCGCGCGCCGTACGTCGATCTCGTGATCGGCCCCGACGGGTACCGCCGCCTCGTCGCGCACGTCGAGGAGGCGCGCGCGGGCCGCGCCGTCGAGGACACGCGCCTCGATCGCTTCGAGACGTACGAGGGGCTCGATCCGGCGCGCGAGATGACGGGCGCCGTCACGGGGCACATCACGATTCAGCGCGGCTGCGACAAGTTCTGCACGTTCTGCGTCGTGCCCTACACGCGCGGCCGCGAGCGCGGCACGTCGCCGCGCGAGATCCTGCGCCAGGCGCGCGCCATGGCCGAGGCGGGCTACAAGGAGGTCCAGCTCCTCGGCCAGACCGTGAACTCGTACCGCCACGAGGACGTCGGCTTCGGCGATCTGCTGCGCGCCGTCGCCACGATTGACGGCATCGAGCGTATCCGCTTCATGTCGCCCTACCCCCTCGACTTCTCGGCCGACGTCATCGCCGCGATGGCCGAGACGCCCAAGGTCTGCAAGAGCGTGCACCTGCCGCTGCAAACCGCGTCCGACGCCGTGTTAGCAAGAATGAAGCGCGGCTACGACTTCGCGACCTACGCCTCGCTCGTGACGTCGTTGCGCGCCGCCATGCCGCGCATCGCGATCACGACCGACCTCATGGTGGGCTTCTGCGACGAGACCGAGGACGAGTTCGCCGAGATCCTGCGCGCGCAGCGCGCGCTGCGCTTCGACGCCGCCTTCATGTTCGCGTACTCCGAGCGCGCGGGCACGACGGCCGCGCGCAAGATGCCCGACACCGTGCCCGAGGCCGTGAAGTCGCGCCGCCTCGCCGACGTGATCGCGCTGCAGCAGACGATCACGGGCGAGATTCTGTCCGCGCAGATCGGCCGCCGCGAGCGCGTGCTCGTCGACCACGTCTCGAAGCGCTCGGCCGCCGAGTTCCTCGCGCGCACCGACGAGTTCCGCCCCGTGATCGTGCCCGCGGGCCCCGGCGTCGAGCCGGGCTCCTTCCTCAATGTCACGATCACGCGCGCGACGAAGGCGACGCTCTTCGGCGCGCCTACCGCGCCTACCGCGCCTACCGCGCCTACCGGATGAGGCCGCGGCTCGTCGCCTCTTTGAGGCCGTCGAGCACGGCGTCGCCCGCCGCCAGCAGCGGCGCGAACGACGCGCCGCCGTCGGCGTGGCCGCTCGGCAGGATGTCACCCTCGACCGCGTGCACGCCGTCGGTCGTCAGCACGTAGAACCGGACGCGGCCCTGCTTGGGCGCCGGGAAGTCGTGCGCGACGACGGTGGAGGTCAGCGAGTCCGCCGCCTGATCGCACAGCTTGAGCGCCGCGAGGCGCGTGGGCGGATACTCGCGGCCGCCCACGACCGAGCCGCCCGAGCTGATGTAGAGGTTGGCCGTGCCGTCGGCGAGGGCGACGACGGTGGCGACGCCCTTCTTGTACCCGCGCTCCATGATGACGCCCCACACGCCGCGCAGGGGCGCGACGCCGATGTCTTGCATCGACGCGTGCAGCAGCCGTTCGCGCAGCGACACGCCCGCGTCGACCGACGCCTGACCGCCGGGATCGGGGTCGTGCGGAACGGCGCCCGGTCCGTTCGATTCGTTGAGGGCGTAGAGCACGCCCAGCACGAGGGCGGCCGTCACGACCGAGACCAACAAGCCCTTGAGGGTTTTCGCCCGCACGCCCGATCACGGTATCACCGCGTCGCGCGGCGTCGAGAATTCGCCTCGTCGCTACCGCGCGCAGACCAGCAGCACGAGGCCCAGGTTGTAGCTCGCGTGCAACGCGATCGCGGGCACGAGCGAGCCCGTGACGACGCGCGCGCGCAGCGCGAGCGCGCCCACGGCCGCGATGGCGACCCACGCCGGCAGGTACGCGCCGACCTCGGCGACGTGGAGGACGACGAACAGCGCGACCGAGTGCGCCCCCGCGACACGCGGCGACCAGCGCCGCGCGAAGCCCGCATACAGCACGCCGCGGAACACGAGCTCCTCGATGGGGGGCGCGAGGCCGATCGCGAGCACGGCCCACGCCGCGCGCGCCCAGCCGCCCGCGGCGCTCGCGAGCGGCCCAAGACCGTGACGTGGTCCCGGCAGCGGGGCGCCCAAGACGACGAACGCCGCGACGAGCCCAAGGCCCTGCAGCGCCGCGCGGAGACACGCCCGCAGGGACGCCGCCCGCCACCCGACGGCGTCGCGCGCGGCGCCACCGGACCGCGCGAACGTCCGGCGAACCATGAGCAGCGCGGCGAGCCCGCCGAGCAGCGTCCCGACGAAGGCCGCGCCCATCGCGACGCGCAGATCGACCGTGGGCATGCCCTTCCCGGGCGCCGCGACGAGGCCGCCCAGCTTGCCGCGCCCCGCGAGGACGCCCACGGCGACGGCGACGGCCATCTGCGCGCCGAGAAAGACCGCGAAGATCTTCAGGCCCCACTTAGGGCTGACGCCGGAGGGTTGCGGCGTCTCTTCCATCCCAGGTGACATCGCGATCGACCACCATTATGCTGCCCGATCTCTTGGATCCGCAGAACGAAACCCCCGCCGTGATCGACGCGACGGCCGAGGCCGCGCTGCCGCCCGACGCCGAGGCCGCGCCCCCCATCGTCGTCGAGGAGCAGAACCTGCTCACCATCGTGCTGCGCAAGCTCGACGGGGCCGCGCCCCGCAAGACCCGCACGCACGTCGACGACGCGGGCGCGCTCATCGAGCTGCGCGACCAGCTGGCCACGGCGAAGCCCGAGGACCAGGGCTCGATCCTCGAGCAGATGCACCGCATCGAGGCGCTGTCGCGCCAGCGCGGCAAGGGCGACAGCCCGCCCGTCGATCGCAAGTCGCCCTACTTCGGCCACCTGCGGCTCGAGGAGGGCGGCAAGCGGCGCGACGTGCTCGTCGGCGCGCGCAGCTACGTCGAGCCGGGCGGCGGCGTGCAGATCGTCGACTGGCGCAACGCGCCCGTGTCGCGCCTCTTCTATCGCTACGAGGAGGGCGACGGCTACGAGGAGCGCCTGGGCGATCGGCTCGTCGAGGGCGAGGTCATCGCGCGCCGCACGGTCGCGATCGTCGACTCGGAGCTGCGCCGCGTGGCCGCGCCGCAGGGCACGTTCTCGCGCGACTTCAAGACGGGCGCGTGGCGGCAGATGGCGACGCAGCAGGCGAAGCTGCAGATCGCGCGCGACGGCAGCACGGCGACGATGATGCCGACGCGCGCACCTCGCGCTCTCCCCGCGCCGCTCGCGCCCGCCGTGCGCGGCCGCCTGGGCCTCGACGACGGCGGCCAACGCCGCCCCGATCGCCACCTGCCCGCGATCGCGGCGCTCATCGACCCGCGACAGTTCGAGCTCATCACGCAGCCGTCTTCTGGCCTGATCGCGGTCCAGGGTTCGGCGGGCAGCGGCAAGACGACGATCGGGTTGCACCGCATCGCGTACCTGGCCTTCGCCGAGCCGCGCCGCTTTCGGCCCGAGCGCATGCTCATCATCGTCTATCAGCGCGCGCTCGCGTCGTACGTGTCGCGCGTGCTGCCCGCGCTCGACGTCGAGGGCGTGCCCGTCATGACGTTCGAGGCCTGGGCGACCGAGACGCGCAAGACGGCGCTGCCGCTGCTCCACGCGCCCGGCACCGACGAGACGCCGTCCGTCGTCATGCGCGCGAAGTCGCACGGCGCGATGCTGAAGATCCTCGCCGATCGCCAGGCTGGGATAGCAGCGTGGTGCCGCGCGCAGCTCGCGCAGCTCGCCGACGAGATCGCGGCACGCGCCGCAGCCACGGCCGCGCTCGCGTCGTGGGACGCAACCGAGGGCCGCCCCGTCGACGCGCGCGTCACGGCCTTCGCGACGTGGGTCCGCGACGGCGCGCTCGACGCCGCCGCGCGCGCCGCGCTGGAAAACGTCGGTCGCGCGCTCCGGTCACGCACGCGCGACGTCACGGGCGAGTGGGCCGCGCTGCTCACGGATCGTGCGGCGTTGGGCGCGGGCTTCGCGGCCCACGCGCCCGGCGTCTTCTCCGATGGCCAGCTCGACGACCTGCACCGCTGGTGCGTCGCGCGCGAGCGCCTGCGCACGGGCGGCCGCCACGAAGACGACGGCGAGGGCTTCGCCTTCGACGCCGAGGACGATGCGCTCCTCCTGCGCATCTACCAGCTTCAGCGCGGACCGCTGCAGGGTCCGAAGGGCCCGCTCTCGTACGAGCACCTCATGGTCGACGAGGTGCAAGACTTCTCGCCGCTCGAGCTCGCCGTGCTGCTCGACACGACGGGCAAGCAGCGCTCGGTCACGCTCGCGGGCGACACGGCGCAGGCGATCGCGCCCGAGCACGGCTTCTCGAACTGGACCGAGCTGCTCGCCGATCTCGGCATCGCGCACGAGCGCGTCGAGCCGCTGCGCGTGAGCTACCGGTCGACGCGCGAGATCGTCGAGCTGGCCGAGCACGTGCTCGGCCCGCTGCAGGGCGACGTGCGCCCCGTCGCGCCGCGCGCGGGCGCGCCCGTCGAGGCCTTCGGCTTCGGCTCGGCGGGCGAGTGCGCCGAGTTCCTGTCGCACGCGCTCAAGGAGCTCGTACGCGCCGAGCCCGAGGCCTCCGTCGCGCTGCTCGCGCGCCACCCCGAGCAGGCGCTCATGTACTACGACGCTCTCTCGCGCGCCGAGGTCCCGTCGCTGCGGCTCGTCGCCGACCAGGACTTCCCCTTCACGCCCGGCATCGACGTCACCGACGTGCGCCAGACGAAGGGCCTCGAGTTCGACATCGTCATCCTGCTCGACGTCAACGACTCGTCCTACGCCACGGGCGACGACGCGCGCCGCCTGCTGCACGTCGCGATGACCCGCGCCGCCCACCAGCTCTGGGTCACCTACACCGCCAGCCCCTCCGCCCTGCTGCCGGAAGGACTGCGCTAGCTACGAGCTGGACTGGAAAAACTGGTTCAGCGCCCAGACGTCGCGGGCGCGCAGGCCCTGGAACCGGATGCCGATGCCCGCGTGGGCGCCTTCCTTCTTGACGACCCAGCGCACGTCGCCGGCGACCTCGACGGGCTCGGGCTGCGTCGGCAGCTGAAAGCGAAGTTGAACCGTCACGCCGAGCTCGAGCTGCGCCGACGAATCGAGAAACAACCCGCCGAGCGAGATGTTCACGGTGCGCGACGTGCTCTTCTTGCCGTCCGCCACGACCTCCACATCCAGCTGACGTTCATACCGGGGGTCGATTCGTCGAAAGTGCTCGGCCAAGGCGTAAGGTCCTTCTCCGCGGAGGCGGCTACCGGGTGGGTGAGACAACATCATACCCTGGATCCATCCTGCGAATCCATCGTCAGGATTCCATGCTCACCGTCGACGGAGGAAGGCGACGTCAGACTTCTGACGTCGCCTTGGAGGACGTACGCGCCGACGCCCTCAAGGCATTGAAATGGCGGGGCAAAGATCGCCCGGATCAGCCGGGGGCGGGCTCGTCGGCACGTCCTCGCCAGCCGCCCATGGCTTGCTGTTATACGTGGCGACGAACGACGCGTTCCAACACTCGGTCTGCAGGGCGCCCGCGCCGTCGCCCGAGAGCACGTCGACCGTGGCCCGGCCCGCGCCCGACGTGAGCCACTGGCTCGTGACGCGCAGATCCTCGATCGCCGGGCCCGCGATCAAATTGCCGATGAGGTCGAAGATCAGCTCGCCCCGCCCCGCGGCCGTCTGGCTGTACGAATAGACGACCATCGCGCCCGGATCGGCGCTGCCCGCCACGGGCAGGTCGACGATCGTCATGTCGATCGTGAGCGGATCGTCGAGCGTGTCGTAGTCGATCGTCAGGTTGTCGAGCATGCCCAGGTCGGACACGTCGAGCCCCTCGGCGCGCACCTTCGCCGTGTCGAGCAGGAGATGACCGACCCCGCGGCGCGCCGTGTGGCCGGAGTCGAAGAAGCCGCCCACGAACGTCGGCCAGTCGGTGTCTGCGTTGCCGTCCTTGTGCACGTCGATCTCGTAGTCGAACCTGTCGGCGACCACCTGGTCGCGCGAGACGACGACGCGCATCTGCCAGTTGAGGTTCTTCAGGTTCGTCTGATCGAAGCGGAACGGCCCCCACGTGCGGCTGTCGGGCGCGCGGCTCGTGGGCGGGTAGCTGCGCACGGTATCGACGAGGGTCACGAGCGCGTCGGCGAGGCCGTTGAACGTCGTCGTCACGGTGTGCGTCTGCTTCGCGAGCTCGGCTTCGTCGGCCAGCTCGACGGCGCTCGTCACCGCCGGGATGTCGGCGTGCAGATCGCTGCTCTGCGGGACGGCGTTCATGAACTCGAGATCTTCGTTCGAGTAGTCGCCGCACGCCCCCAGCAGGAAGACGAGCGACGCGACCGGTAGCAGCAACGACGAACGATCAGAGCGCATATGACACCGCCGTGGCGAGCTCCCAGAATCCCAGGGAGCGGTTTTCGTCTACGTTGTAGAGCAGGTAGTGGACGCGCCCCCGCAGGGTGACGCCGAAGTCGCGCGAGATGTTCCAGGTGACGCCGCCCACGATGCCGGGCGAAATCGTCGAGAAGTACTGCGCGGGGAAGGCGTTCCCGTCGAAGGTTCGCGACATGAAGAGGTACGCGAGGCGGCCCCCCACGAAGGGCGTGAGCGCGCGGTGCGGCCACTCGGCGACGAGCGACGTCGCGAGCGACAGCTCGCTGAAGTGGAACGGCGCCGTCGTCGACTGCAGCGCGACGACGCCGCTCGCGCCGCCGCCGCTCGCGTCGAGGCCCCACACCCAGTCGCGGCGGAAGAAGTCGCGCAGCTGCAGCTCGAGGCCCACGAGGCCCGTCGCGGGGAACAGGCTCTCGCGCGTGGGCGCGTCGAACACGGATTGATAGCCGAGACCTCCGCCGAACGACCAGCGCGACACGTCGACGCGCAGCGCGCCCTTGACCGGATCGTCGGAGAAGGCCGCGTCGTGCAGGTGGCCCTCGTCGAGCGTGATCATTTGGCCCGCCGCGACCTCGATGTCGCCGACGCGCAGGCGATCGGCGAGGCGCCGCTTGACGCGGTATTTGCCGGGGGGAACGGCGATGCGGCGATCGTCCGCGTCCTTCACGATCTCGGCGGCGACGAAGCCTTGGTGATCCACGAAGTAATAGACCCCGCCGGGCGCCTCGCGTGGAAGGTAGACGCCCTCGCGGCGCGCGGCGACATCGGTCAACACGAGATCGCCGTTGCCCGCGAGGTCGTAGCTGAACGTCGGGTGCTGCGGGCCCGCGGCCGTCTCGGCCGTGTCGGCGACCGTGCGATCGTACGCGTAGGCGTACGCCTCGAAGAGCGTGACGCGGCCGTCGCCCGACTTGTCGGCGCCGCCCAGCAGGCCGCTCGCGAGGTGGTGCGAGAAGTAGCTGCCGCCCACGAGGTCCGACTCCTGCGAGTCCTCGTCGGACGAGCTCGACGTGAGGATGACGAGGCCCTTGGCGTCGCGCGGGCCCTCGGCCTGGATTTGAAACGCGGGCGCATGGCGCGCGCCTTTGGTGCGCGTGATCGCGCCCGAGCGGCACGAGTCGAGGATCGCGATGCGCACGTCGACGGGCGACGCCGCGATGCGCGCCTTCAGTGAGTCGAGCGGCAGCTGCGTGTCGCCGAGGCGGAGCGCGCCGTCCTTGGCGTGGCCCGAGTAATAGAAGATGAGGGCCGTGCGCTCGCCGTGCGCGCGCGCGTCGGCGGCGCTGCGCTCGGTCGCGGCGAGCGACGCCAGCAGATCCTGCGCGCCGCCGTCGAGCACGAGCTGCGCATCGGCGGCGCGCACGCCGCCGATGCGCGTGAGGATGTCGTACACCTTGCGCGCGTCGGCGCGCGCATACAGCAGCGGCCGCGTTCCGTCGCCGCCCGTGTCGTTGCCCACGATGACGGCGTAGCGGTGCAGCCCGTCGGCGCGCGCGGGCGCCGACCAGAGCGCGGCTGCGCTCAACGTGACGACGGCGGCGAGGCGGCTCCGCGTGCTCATGGTGTTCTCACGGACGTCGGACGTCAGGGCTTGATGAACGTCCTTTGGAACTGCTCTCCCGGCAATTCGAGGGACGGCATGTGCAGGATATCGCCCTTGGCGCGGTCGAACGAGGCGCGCGCCGCGCGACGAGCCGCGGTGACGTCGATGGGCTGGTCACTCAGGATCACGAACAGGCGCTCGGCGCCCGCGTCGGTGAACTCGATGCTGTCGGGCAGGTATCGCAGGCCATCACCCACGGCGCGGCTCACGGCGACGCTGCTGCCCGCCTCGGGGTAAAGCGGCGTCACCTGGCCGTGCTCGTCGATCGAGAGCGACAGCAGATAGCGGCGCGGCCCCGGCTGGTAGCCGATGCGCACGCGCTCGCCGGGCGCGAGCGCCTCGGGCGCGCTCTCGGCCGCGAAGCGTTGCGGGCCCGTGTCGCCCGCCGAGACGCGCACCGTGATCGCGGCGCCGCCCTTGAGGCCGTTGTGCGCCGCCTGGTGCCTCCCCGTGAGGCCCACAAACAGCGCGACGCCCGCGGCGAGGCTCAGCGTCGGCAGCATGAAGCGCAGCGTGCGCAGCTTGGACGCCGGCAGCGTCGCGCGGCGTGGCGCTTCCGTCCACCGCGCCGCGCGCAGAGGCGCGTCGTCCCGACGCGCCGCACGTTCGACGCCCGCCGCGAAGCGATCGAACGAGATCTCCTGCTCGAAGCGATGCTGCTCCTCGTCGAGCGCCTTTCGGCGCGCGCGGCAATCGGCGCACGCGTCGGCGTGCGCGGCGTCGGCGATGACCTCGCCCGCGCGCAGCCTCCGCAGCGCGAGATCTCCCACGTGACCCTCTCGAAGTTGACCGTTCATTCCTTGATCTCCTTCAGCTCTCGCAAACTCCGATTGGCCATCGCCGACACGCTCTCGAGGCGCTTGCGCACCGTGGGCACCGAGCGGCCGAGCGCCTTCGCGACCTCGTCGAGCGTCATCTCGTCGACGAAGTAGTGGATCGCCGCCTGCTGCGTCTCGAGGTCGAGCTTGCCCAGCAGCGCGCGCACGGTGTCGCGGTCCTCGAGCAGTTGCGGGCCGCCGTGCCCTTCGCCACGCGCACGCTCCTGCCGCGCGAAGCGCTGGTGCCAGGGCGCGCGCTCGGCGCGCTGCACGTTGAGGCAGTGGTGTGTCGCGATGCGGATGAGCCACGTCAGCGGCGACGCTTCGTTGCGGAACTCGCCCCAGTGAAGCAGCGCCTTCGCGAACACGTCCTGCATGGCGTCCTCGGCCTTCACGCGATCCCGCAACAGGTAGTGGCAGCGCCCGAAGACGCTGCCACCGTAGGTCGCGTACAGCTCGCGAAGCGCCGCCCGCGTGTCGTCGGCCTTCCCGCCGGCGACGAGCTTCAGGTTCGGGCGGCTGTGGCGCGGATCGGACATTCAGTTACAAGCTGCTGTACAGGGCCATCGGGAAGGCCGTGCAGCTGGTCTCGGCGCCCCAGTTGTCGGTCGCAGCGGACGAGTAGTCGAGGTTGCGGTAGACGCTCGCGAAGCTCGCGTCCCAGCACTCGGAGCCGTGCGCGACCGTCTTCAAGTCGCCGCCCTGGTCTTCGAAGTCGCAGCGGCCCACACCGGCCTCGGTCCAGCGGCTGTCGATCGTGAAGTGCTCCTTCGCCGTCCCCGTGGGGCCGGGGCCGGGGAAGTTGTCCTTGTCCTCGGCGTAGCTCAGCGAGCCGCCCTGCCCCGGCGCCGACGAATAACGATAGACGGCGTTGAAGATCTCCTTCGTCGTCTGGTCCTGGATGCCCGTGAAGTCGACGGCGACGGTGACGACGGCCGTGGGCGTGAGGCGCGAGTAGGTGAAGGCCGCCTTGCCGACGTTCGTGTCGTGCTCTGGCAAGGTCGCGGCCGCGTCCCAGTCGATCGCGAATGTGCCGTTGCCGAAGCCCTCGATCGGATCATCCTGCGCGTCGACGGCGGCCATGTGATCGCCCGAGATGATCGTGCGGAAGGCGTCGTTGCTCTCGGTCTTCGCGCGCGCCTCGAGCAGCCACGCGTACTCGTGCGGCTGCGTGCGCGTCACCGAGAGGCGCCACGTGTTGGGAGACAGCGCGTCCGTGTACGGTCCCCACACGGCCGCGTCGGTGGAGACGGTCGTCGCGGGGTAGTCGACGATCGTGCGCACGAGCGTCAGCACGGCCCACGTGCCGCCGTTCACGATCGCCGTCACGTCGCGCGTGACCGTGTACGTGTCGGCCTGCTGACCGACGAGCGCGCTGTGAATCGTCGACGTCGAGGCCGAGGTCGTCGTCGTCGCGGTCGTCGCGCCGCCGCCGTCGTCGGGGGCGCCCGGTAGGTGCAGCACGACAGCCTCGCGCGTGGGCACACCGCCGCGGAACGCGTCGTCTTGCGTCTTGCGACACCCCGACCCGGCCAGAACCAAAGTGGTCATCCCCATGAGGACGCATGCGCACATCGAAGTCAGCCGTTTCATCCGCTCTCCTTTGTTCGCAAATGCGAACGCCCAAACAGACACGGCTATCGGCGGAAACGGAAAGCGCCCGCAGCGCGTCGCGGCGGCGACGGCAACGACTACGGGTTGTCGGTCGGCGGCACGGGTGCGGGCACGGGCGCGGGCGGCGGCGCGCTCGGCGGCGGCGCAGGCGCCGGATCGAGTGAGGGATCGGGCGCCATCATCCCCTTGATCTCGTCGATGCGTCGGAGGTGCTCGGGTTTGTCGGGCGCGCCATGTCCGTGACGCGGCGGCGCCTCGTGCTCACCCTCTCCGGTCTTGCGGGACGCCAGATGGCCCTCGGGTCTCGCGCCCGCGTCCGCCTTCACGGTGGCGGCTGATCGTTCGTCGTCGGCGCTCTTCGCGGCCTTGGCCTCGAGCTTGGGCTTGGGCTTGACCGCCTCTTCGTCGACATCGGCCGCCGCGGCGACCGGCTTCGGCGCCGCGGGCCCGGCCTCGCCGCCGCTCGCTTTTTCGCGCAGCAGTCCGAAGTAGCGGCCGCCGAACGCGGCGCCGCCCACGAGCAGCAATCCGAGGAATACGAACCCCATGCCGCCGCTGCGCCGCGCGCTTCGGCGACCGGGTCGCTGGTCGCCTTCGGACGCCAACGACGACGGAAACTCGAGTGGGCTCATGCGGCCCGACAACCCGGCCTCATCATCCTGCGGAACGGGAAGCGCCATCTCGGCGCCGCGCGGGCGCGTCATGCGTTGGCGCATCTCGCCGCCCGGACCGTCGAGGCTCGCGAGCGAGGTCGCCTCCTCGCCGTCGACGTCGTCGAGCTCGACGTCCTTGCCCTCCATCTCGCCCGTGCCTGGCGCGCGGCCGGGCGTCGGCGTGTGCGCGGGCGCGCCCTTCGCCATCGGCACCTGACCGTCGCGCGCGCTCAGCGCCGCGAGCCAGCGCTTGAGCTCGGTCTGCCCCACGGGCTGGAACACCGTGCGCATGACCTGCTCGATGTCGGTCAGCATCTCGTCGGCGCTCTGGTAGCGCAGGTCCGGCTCGAGCTGCATCGAGCGCGCGATGATGGCGCCGACCTGCGCCGGCAGATCGCGCGCGACCTCGTGCGCCGCGCGAAAGTCCGCCTTCTGCACGCGCAGCAGGATCTCGAGATCCGTGGGCGCCTCGAAGGGCCGCACGCCCACCATGAGCTGGTAGAGCACCGTGCCGACGGCGAAGAGATCCGAACGCGCGTCGATGGCCTTGCCGAGCGCCTGCTCGGGCGACATGAAGGCGACCTTGCCCTTCACGACGCCAGTGCCCGTCTGCTCGCGCTTGCCCATGGCCTTCGCGATGCCGAAGTCGGTGAGCTTCACCTCGCCCTGCTCGGACAGCAAAATATTCTGCGGGCTCACGTCGCGGTGGACGATGCCGAGGGGACGCCCGCTCACGAGATCGGTCTTGCCGTGCGCGTAGGCGAGCGCGCGGCAGACCTCGGCCGTGACGTAGAGGCCGAGCTCGCGCGGCAGCGGCGTGCCGGCGGCGTGCGCGCGCGCGAGCACGCGCCCGAGATCCCAGCCGTCGACGACCTCCATGACGAGGAAGTAGCGCCCGTTGCCGACGCCGAGGTCGAGGATCTGCACGATGTTGCTGTGCGACAGGCCCATCGAGATGTGAGCCTCGTCGATGAACATGTTGCGGAACTGCGGGTCCGCGTAGATCGTGCTGTGGATCCGCTTGAGGATGACGGGCTTCTGGAAGCCCTCGCGGCCGATCTGCGTGGCGAGGAAGATCTCCGCCATGCCGCCATCCGCGACCTTGCGGACGATCTTGTATCGGCCGTGCTTCTTCGCCATCGGCCGATCAACTTACCATCAAGCGGACGACCGGGCTTCCGCTAAGGCGTGCGACGACGACGACGCGGACGCACCGTCATCGCGAGACCGAGCAACCCGAGCCCGAGCGCGATGCGCGAAGCAAACTCAGATGACGACGGGTCGGGCGTCGCGCCGATGTCACACGCGCAGCCCCCGCCCTTCTCGCCCGTCGTGACGCGCACGACCTGGCACATCGGGTGCGCCGCGTCCTGCAGCAGCTTGCACGTCGCCTGCCCCGCCGACGTGACGTCGCAGGCGTAGCACGGCGCGGGGCACTGCACGAAGTTGCACGGGTCGGGCGCGCACGCGCCCGTGGACTGGATGCAGCGCTGGCCCGCGGGGCACTGGAGCGCGGCGCACGTGTCGGTCTTGCACTGGCCCGTCGTCATGTCGCAGTACTGCGTGTCGCCGCAAGAGACGGTCGCGCACGGATCGGAGACGCACTTGCCCGCGACGCAGCGCTGGCTCGCGGCGCAGTCGACGTGCGTGCACAGCGCGACGCAGGTGCCAGCCGAGCAGTACGTGCCGTTCGTGCATGTCACGCCCGAGCACGGATCGCTCTGGCAAGCGCCACCGACGCAGGACTGGCCCGCGGCGCACGACTCGCCCGGCGTGTTGCAGTCGACGCAGTTGCCGGCCTTGCAATAGGAGGGCGCCGTGCACGTCACGCCTGAGCACAGGTCGACGCACTGACCCGAGTCGTTGTCGCACTTCTGTCCCGCGCCGCACGTCACGCCGATGCAGCGCTGCGGGATGCAGAACGCGCCGACGCACATGTAGCCCGCGGGGCACGGGAACTCGCCCGTCGCGCACTGGAGCGTGCACGAGCCCTCGCGGCACGCGAAGTTGCTGGGGCAGGTCGCCGTCGTGTCGATCTTGCCGTCGCAGTCGTTGTCCTTGCCGTCGCAGATCTCGGCGCTCGGTCCCACGCAGCCGTCGCACGCGATGCCGCCGTTGCGGCACACGGTCTTGCCCGCCTTGCACACGCCGATGCCCACCTGCGCTTGCGTCTCGCCCGCGCAGAGGCAGGCGTCGCCGACGCCCGGCAGCACGCCGTCGTCGATGACGCCGTTGCAGTCGTCGTCCTTGCCGTTGCAGACCTCGGGCATCGGGTTGCTCATCTGTTCGCAGACAAGGTGACCGTTCACGCACGCCGTGATGCCCGCCATGCAGACACCGAGCGCCGAGCCGCACGCCTCGCCGACGCCGGGCAGCACGCCGTCGTCGGTCTTGCCGTTGCAGTCGTCGTCAATGTTGTTGCAGACCTCGACGCCGGGCGTGACCGTGGGCGCGTCGCACATCGTGCCGCCGCCGCTCGCGTTGCACTCGAGCGCGCCGCCGCGGCGGCAGGCGCCGAGCTCGCCGTTCGTGCACGCCGATCCCACGAGGAAGCCCTCATCGATCTGGCCGTCGCAGTTGTTGTCGATGCCGTCGCAGATCTCGGCGGGCACGGCGCAGCCGCACGGGCCGCCGCAGGCGTTCGTGGGCAAACCCTCGTCGACGACGCCGTTGCAGTTGTCGTCCTTGCAGTTGCACGACTCGACGGCGCAGTGCTTGGCGGCCGTGCCCAGGAGGTTGTCGGCATCCGTCGCGCTGTTCGAGTGCGGGCACATGTTGCTCACGCCCTCGTCGATGAGGCCGTTGCAGTTGTCGTCCTTGCCGTTGCAGATCTCGGCGGGCGGGACCGTGGACGCGATGATGCCGATGAGCGCGGCCTTCACGGCCGCCGTGTCGGTGAGCGACACTTTGATCGTGTCGGTCGTGCCGCCCGCGATCGCGATGTTGCTGTTGAGGCTGCCCGTGACCGTCGTGTCGGTGAGGACGTACGTCTTGACGTTCGAGCTCCGCAGCAGCTTGCAGGCCTGCACCTCGGGGTGGAACGTCGCGAAGCCCGTCTGCGCGCACGTCTGATAGTTGAGCGCCGAGCCCGAGGTGTAGTCGCACGTGTCGTTGCCGTCGGTCACGACGATGACGATGCTCTGGCGGCACCCGTGGCGCGGGTCGGTCGCCGTGTTGATGAAGTTGTCGAAGTAGAGGCGCGCGTAAAACAACGAGCGGCCGAGCGGCGTCGCGCCGTTCGCGTGGAGCTCGGGGTCGGTGAGGTGCGCCACGTCGGCGACGGGCCCGACGTTCTCCGTGTCGTCCATGAACGAGTAGAGCCGCGCGATGTTGGCGTCCGCCGGGTCGAAGTCGGCCGCGGCGGGCTTCGTTCCCGGCGCCGCCTTCGTGAGATCGACGCGCAAGGCTTGGCTGATCGCAGAGTCGAACCACGGACCGTAGGCCGGCTCGGCCGCCGTATAGTTCAGCGTGTTCGCCGGATCCGACGACAGGCGGCAGCCGAGGCCCACGGTCGAGTCGACGTAGTAGTGACCGACGGGCCCCGTGCCGCAGCCGTCGGACGTGCACTCGAAGCAGCCGAAGCCCATCGCGCCGCGGGTCGGATCGGTCGTGGGCGGCGGCTGCGTGAGCGCCGGATCGATGAGCTGCGGGAACGACATGAGGCCGAAGTTCGCCTCGTCGGTGCCGACCTCGGCGAGCGTGTCGCGGATCGCGGCCTTCAGCGAGAACAAGCGACTCGCGGCGCCCACGGGCGGCGCCGTACAGCTCAGGGCCTGTTCGTTGATGCGCTCGCCCGCCCACGTCTCCGTGGCGTCGAGCTGCATCGACCCCGAGGTGTCGAAGATGAACAGGATGTTCGGGCGGAGGGACTGCGCGGACGCGGGCGCGGCGATGGCGCCGGCCGTGACGACGAGCCCGATTGCGAGACGCTTTTTCATCGACGATCTCCCTGACGCTGCTTACCCCGACGACGCCCGATGGTGAGCGTCGCGCCCAGCATCATGAGCCCGATCGCGCCGCCAGGGCCAGAATTGCCGACGTCGCAGCCGCAGCCGCCCGTCGTCACGACCCGCCCGCCGTAGACATCCGATTGATTGCCCGAGCCCGACGCGGCCGCCGCACCGCCGCCGCGACCGGCCGAGGCACCGTCGGCATCGCCGCCCGAGCCCGTGCTTCCTGACCCGCCCGCACCCGTCGTGCCGCTTCCGCCCGCGCCCGTGCTCCCCGACCCGCCCGCACCCGTCGTGCCCCTCCCACCAGGGCC
>DATAZS010000223.1:0-4124 GCA_036271915.1 Polyangia bacterium | reverse complement strand
GGCCAGTCGCCGGCCGCTCGGGCCGCGCGCGCCCGAAACGGCGGGCCCCGCCGCTTCGGTGCGTCGGCGCAGCGCGCCCTGCAGGAGGATCAGCAGCGTCGCGCCGAGGACGAGCCACGGCACGATGACGTCGAACGTGCGCTGCGACGTGTGGCGCAAGATGAGCGCGCCCAGGAAGCCGCCCACGAGCGCGGGGCCCGCGAGCATGAGCGCGAGGCGCCACTCGGCCGCGAGCTCGCGGCGGTACGCCCACGCCGACGCGAGGGCCGCGGGCGACAGCGCGACGGAGTTCGTGGCGTTCGCGATCGTCGCCGGCATGCCCCACGCGATGGCCGCGGGGAACGACAGCAGCGTGCCGCCGCCCGCGACGGCGTTGACGCCACCCGCGCACATCGCGGCCAGGAAGAGCAAGGCGTGTCGAAGCGTTTCCATCGATTGGGGGCACAACATAGACGGCGCGCGTCGTCCTGGCGACGCGATTGCGATCGCTCGTGATTTCACGCGGATGGCGCGGCGGCGAATTTCGTGATCGCTCCGGGACGCGAGGCGCAACTAAGAGACATGGCTCAATCGAAGTCCGTGCCCTCGGTGTATGCGCTGCGCGTGACGGGCTGCCTGGGTTTGGTGTTCGTCGCCGCGTGCGCGGCGGGCGCGGGCGGCACGACGGCGCCGGGCTCGGCGGGGGCGAGCGGCTCGGCGGGGGCGGGCGGTGACGCGGGCGTTTCGGGAGGCACGGCTGGAGCATCGGGCGGCACGGCGGGCGCGACCGTTGCGGGCGGCGCGGGCGCGTCGGGGACGGCGGGCGCGAGCGCGTCGGGGACGGCGGGCGCGGGCAGCACGGCGGGCGCCTCGGGTGGCGCGGGCGCCGTCGGCACGGCGGGCGCGTCGGGTGGCAGCGCGGGCGCGTCGGGGACGGCGGGCGCGACGGCGCCGGCCTCGCTCGTGTTCGGTCCTTACAAGGACACGAGCATCAACATGAACTGGAACACGAACACGATCTCGACGAAGGTCGGCGGCGATCTGGCCGGGTTCACGTCCGACCTGGGGCAGGCGGGCAAGGCGACGGTGTCGCTCGCGTTCGCGACGGGCGAGTGCGGCGCGGAGAACTGGGGCGGCGTGCCGGGCGCGGATCTCGCGTCGGTCAACGTGCCGCTGTTCATGCAGGCCGGGATCAAATACGTCGTCTCGACGGGAGGCGCCGCGGGCTCGTTCACGTGCGGCTCGGACGCGGGCATGAACACTTTCATCGATCGCTGGAGCTCGGCCAACCTCGTGGGCGTCGACTTCGACATCGAGGCGGGGCAGTCGACGGCGGTCATCGGCGATCTCGTGGCGCGCATCAAGGGGGCGCACGGCAAGTACCCGACGCTGCGGTTCAGCCTCACGCTCGCGACGCTCGCGACGAGCGCGCAAGGCGCCGCGACGGCGCAGTCGCTGGGCGCCGCCGCGCAAGACAGCTTCAACTCGTACGGCGACAACGTGCTGGCCGCCGTGAAGAGCGGGCTCGGCTTCTCGGGCGCGGCGTCGACGTGGCCGAGTTACGTCACGGTCAACCTCATGACGATGGATTACGGCACGGCGGGCGCCAGCATCTGCGTCGTCAGCGACGGCGCGTGCGAGATGGGCCAGTCTGCGATCCAGGCCGCCTACAACCTGCGCGACAAGTTCGGCGTGCCGCTCACGAACATCGAGCTCACGCCCATGATCGGCGGCAACGACGCGCAGACGGAGACGTTCACGCTCGCGGATGCCGACACGGTCGCGCACTTCGCGATCACGAAGGGCCTCGCGGGCGTGCACTACTGGTCCTACGACCGCGACGTCGACTGCGTGCAGAGCTACTCCTCGCCGACGTGCAACTCGGTGGGCGGCGTCGGCGCGCACGGTTACCTCAAGCGCTTCCTGACGGCCGGCCTCAAGTAACCGGCGTCGCGCGAAACGCGCGCAACCGATCACGCCGACGGTCGATAGCTCCGGACCTCGCGGGTGTTTGATCGTCTGATCGTCTGATCGCTCGGGCGCGCGCGCGGCAACTACATAAGAGGAGGTCGCCTTGCCGCACGTCACTGCTGGAAGAGTCTTTCGTTCGGGCGCGCTCGCGCTCGCGTGTGCCCTCGCGGCCTGCGACGGCGGAACGCCTCCCGCGACGCCCGCGCCCAACGGCGGGGCCGTCGGCGTCGCGGGCGCGTCAGGGGGCGACGCAGGCAGCGCGTCGGCGGCAGCGGGCAGCATGTCGGGCGGCGCGGGAGCCGCCGGCGGCGTCGCTGAACCTGACGCGAGCGCCCCTGACGCCGTGTCGCCTGACGCGTCGTCGATCGCGGGCGCGGGCGGTGTGACGGACGCGGGCGCCTCGGACACGGTCGTCACGAGCGACGGCGCCGCGCCGCCCGCCGACGGCCTGCACGCCGTCGCGTACCTGCCGAACTACAGCGGCAGCTACACGACGTGGGCGAAGAAGCTGAGCTTTCAGAAGATGACGCACCTCAACCTCGCATTCGCGCTCGCGACGTCCACCAACCAGTGGGACATGGGCGCGTCCGACGCCAGCGTCAAGGCGATCGTCGACGCGGCCCACGCCGCGGGCGTCAAGGTGCTGCCGTCGCTGGGCGGCGGCGGCGGCGACCAGAGCGTGCTCGCGCGCTACAACGACGCCGCCAGCGTGGGGCCGCTCGTCGACAACCTCGACGCGTTCGTCACGGCGCACAATTTCGACGGCGTCGACATCGACATCGAGAGCCCCGAGAACCTCGGCGCGAAGTACTCGACGTTCGTCTCGATGGTCATCGCGAAGATGCACCCCGAGGGCAAGCTCGTGACGGCCGCCGTCGCGCAGTATCTGCAAGGCAGCATGTCGGACGCGACGCTGCACTCGTTCGACTTCATCAACGTCATGATCTACTCGAGCCTCGCCGACACGATGAAGCAGGGGACGTACTACGTGAGCACGAAGAAGGTGCCGAAGAACCTGGTCGTGCTGGGCGCGGGCTTCTTCGGCGACAGCGGTGACAACGAGTACTCGTACGCCGAGATCCTCAAGGCCGATCCCACGGCGTGGAGCAAGGACACGGCGACGGTCGGCGGCGCGACCGTCCACTACGAGGGCATGGCGACGATGAAGCAGATCGCCGACGTCTCGAGGACCTTCGGCGGGATCATGGTGTGGGAGCTCAGCGAGGACACGACCGACGATCACTCGCTGTGGAAGGTCATCCAGGGCGAGCTGTGAGGCGCTTGTCGAGCACGGCACGCTTTAGCCGGCGTACGCCGCGACGCCGGCGCGCGCAAGCGACGTGACGTTTCTCGCGGGCCCTCGGGGCCGAATCGAGGCATGTTTGCGTCATGCCGCCGCGGTACCAATATCCGCCCGACCTCGCGCGCTACGTGCGCGACAGCTGGCCCGCGGGGCGCACGCTCTCGATCTCGCACGAGTTGCTGTGCGAGGCGCTCACGGTGGCGTACCACGCGTCGTTGACCTCCGAGGAGACGCGGCCGACGCGCTTCCGCTTGCTGCTGGCGCCGACCGACGCGCTGCCCGAGCGCGGCTCGCCCAATCAGGGCGTGCTGCGCCTCAAGTTCGATCGACCGCGCGCCGCGACGCCCGACGAGATCCGTCAGCTCAGCCCGGCGGCGCCGTTCGAGACGTCGCTCATCGGCGCGTACGCGTTCGAGGGCAAGCTGCAGCTGTGGGGGCTCGCGCACTCGGGGCCGGCGTGGCTCGCGCCGACATGGGGCGGACGCAGCGTCGTTCCCAACTGGACGTTCGATCCGATCGTGCACGCGACGGCGCCGGGCCACCTGGCCGTTCGCTGCGCCGGCAAGCTCGTGGGCGCGCTCGAGCAGGGCGTGCTCGTCGACGCCATGATGGACGTCTTCGACTCCGAGTGGCTGCCCGCGCTGTTCCTGCGCGAGCGCGAGGAGGTGCAGCGCGCGCACGCGGCGCTGCAGACGCGCGTGACGTCACCCACGGCCGTCGCGCAGTCGCTCGTGGGCCGCGTCGGGCAGCAGATGCTCCGGCGCGTGATCCAGCTCGTGCTCGGCGCGCGCCACCGCGCGGCGTACCGGTTCGTGCAGCAGCACCCGCGCGGCCTCGCGATCGTCATGTCGCACGACGGCGCCGTCTCGTT
>DATAZS010000222.1:0-2137 GCA_036271915.1 Polyangia bacterium | reverse complement strand
CTTCGGCGGGATCTCGATCGTGCGCGTGCCCGCCAGGAACTGTCCAGTGAGCGACTCGGGAACCCTCTCGATCTCCTCAGCGGTGCCCTCGGCGACGACGTGCCCACCATGCTCTCCGGCGCCGGGACCCATGTCGACGACGTGGTCGGCGGCGCGGATCGTGTCCTCGTCGTGCTCGACGACGAGCACGGTGTTGCCGAGATCGCGCAGGCGCGTGAGCGCGAGCAGGAGGCGCTCGTTGTCGCGCTGGTGCAGGCCGATCGACGGCTCGTCGAGGATGTAGAGCACGCCCACGAGCGAGCTGCCGATCTGCGTCGCGAGCCTGATGCGTTGCGACTCGCCGCCCGACAACGTGGCCGCCGTGCGGTCGAGCGACAGGTAGTCGACGCCCACGTTGATGAGGAACGACATGCGGTCGCCCGCCTCGCGCAGGATGCGCCCCGCGATCTCCTTCTGCTTGGGCGTGAGCTTGAGGTTCTTGAGGAAGTCGTGCGCCTCGCGCACGGTGAGCGCCGTCATCTCCGTGATGCTCTGGCCGCCGACCTTGACGAAGCGCGCCTCCTTGCGCAGGCGCGTTCCGCCGCACTCCTCGCACACGGTCTGCGACATGTAGCGGTGGAACTCGTCGTAGATCGCCTCGAAGTCCTCCTCGCTCGTGCGCCCCTGCTCGCGCCGCCGCCGCTCGTACTCGTCGAACCGTCGCTGCAGGTTCGCGAGCACGCCCTCGAACTCCTTCTTGAAGGTCTGCTTGCGCCCGTTCTTCTCGAACGAGAACTCGACCTCGTGGCCAGGGACGCCGTTGAGGATGATCTCGCGCTGCTTCGCGGGCAGCTTGCCCCACGGCGCGTACTGGTCGATCTCGAACTGCGTCGAGACGGAGTCGAGGATCTGGTGGAAGAAGGGGCTGTTGCGCCGCTCCCACGGCTCGATGGCGCCTTCCTTCAGCGACAGCTCGTCGTTGGGCACGATGAGGTCGCGGTCGAAGAACATCTTCGCGCCGATGCCGTCGCACGACGGGCACGCGCCCGCGGGGTTGTTGAACGAGAACAGGCGCGGCGCTATCTCCGGATAGCTGATCCCGCAGTTCGTGCAGGCGAACTTCTCCGAGAAGAGCATGTCGTCGCCCTCGAGCGGCGACACCATGACGATGCCGCCCGTGAGCTTCGCGGCGAGCTCGACCGAGTCCGTGAGGCGCTGGCGGATGCCGTCCTTCTTGACGAGCCGGTCGACGAACACCTCGATCGTGTGCTTCTTCGTCTTCTCGAGCTTGGGCGGCTCGGCCAGCTCGTACAGCTCGCCGTCGATGTTGGCGCGCACGAAGCCGTCCTGGCGCAGCTTCGCGAGCTCGGTCGCGAACTCGCCCTTGCGATCGCGCACGACGGGCGCCAGCACCGAGAAGCGCTCGCCCTCGGGCAGCTCGAGGATCTGGTCGACCATCTGCTGGATCGTCTGCGACGAGATCGGCAGCCCGCACTCGTAGCAGTGCACCTGGCCGACGCGCGCCCACAGCAGGCGCAGGTAGTCGTAGATCTCGGTGACCGTCCCCACGGTCGAGCGCGGATTGCGCGAGCCCGTCTTCTGCTCGATCGAGATCGCGGGCGACAGCCCCTCGATCGAATCGATGTCGGGCTTGTGCATCTGATCCAGAAACTGCCGTGCGTACGCCGACAGCGATTCGACGTAGCGGCGCTGGCCTTCGGCGTAGATCGTGTCGAACGCGAGCGAAGACTTTCCGGAACCAGAGAGACCCGTGATGACGACGAGCTTGTCGCGCGGCAGCTCGACGTCGATGTTCTTCAGGTTGTGCTCGCGCGCACCTTTGACGATGATCTTGTTCATTGCTGCTTCGGCGCACCCCTCGCGCGACGCTTCCCTTTAGGGGCGGTCACGTCGATGGGACGGATTTTTCACCGTAGACACGGTACCACAGGTCACGGCAAGTTTTTGGGCGCCCGATTTCGCCCCAATTTCACGACCTTAGGGGCGCCCGGACAGTTGAGTCGTCCGGCGGCGCGATCGGCTCAGCCGGACCTTCCTTTTGATCGATCCCGTGATCGATCCGGGGCCGCAGCCGCAACCAGAGATGACGATGTTGCGCTCTTTGCTGGCTGTTATTGCTCTCTCGTTCGTCGCGCTC